>CAYSWE010000144.1:0-9964 GCA_964434515.1 uncultured Phycisphaerales bacterium
CGTCACCCACCGTTACCATTGAAATTTCCGATTCTCCCGCCGGTGTGGATACTGGGACCTGCCCCCGGTCCCAAAATCCAGGAGATCCCATGGTTTGGAGCGCAGTATGCAGGCTCTTGGCTTGTGGCGTAGCCATCGCGCCGGTCGCGTTGGCTCAGCAGGCCCGTGTTGTCGATATCAACAAGATCCCGGCGAGCGTCGGCTCGAATCCGTGCGCGGGAGCTGCGCCCGGGCGCGGATTCGCGCGGCTGGGGAACACGTTTCTCTTTGCCGCGACGGGTGACTCGGGCGCGGAGCTCTACAAGGCGACGATCGATGCCCGCGGCGAGTCGGCTGGGTTGCTCAAGGACATTTGGCCGGGCAGCCGAAGCTCGGCGCCCAGTGGCTTCGTCACGGCGGGGAAGCTCGCATTCTTCGTGGCCAAGACTGAGGCGGCTGGGCGCGAGCTGTGGGTGAGCGATGGCACTGCGGCGGGCACGCGACTCGTGCTCGATCTGTTCCCCGGGGATTCCGGCGTGCGCGAACTCACGGCGCTGGGGACGCGGGTGATCTTTCAGGCGAGGTCGGCCGCGGACGGCATCGAGCTTTGGATCTCGGATGGGACCGCGCAAGGGACACGCGTGCTTCGCGACATCGCGCCCGGAGCGGCGTGGAGTCTTCCGCGGCACTTTCATGTGGATGCTTCCGGCCGGCGGGCCTACTTCGCGGCGCGCACGCGAGTGACGGGCGAGGAACTCTGGATCACCGACGGGACGACGCTCGGAACGAGACTCGTCAAGGACATCGCGCCGGCCGGAGCTAGCTCGACGCCGCGCCTGTTCGTCAACGTCGCTGGCGCCGTTCTGTTCTCGGCCGAGACCAAGCAGCACGGTCTCGAACTCTACCGCAGCGACGGCACGGCGGCGGGTACGGTCCTGCTGAAGGACATCGGGCCAGGTCCGGCGAGCGGCATGGATTGGCTGACGCAACCCGTCGTGCATCGTGGTCGCGCCTACTTTGCGGGGACGGATTCGCGCGGAACGGAGCTGTGGGCGAGTGATGGGACCGCGAAGGGTACACAACTCGTCGCGGAGTTGGAGAAGGGGCCGGGGAGTAGCGGGCCGAACCGCTTCGTGTCGTTCGGCTCGTTCCTGGTCTTTACGGCGTTCACCGCCGAGTTCGGCGACGAGGTGTGGCGTCTCGATGCGTCGGGCCGGGTTGGCATCTTGGCGGACCTGCAGCGCGGGTCGGCCGACTCCAAGCCGCGCGATCTCATCGTTTCGGCCGGACGCCTGTACTTCACGGCGTACACCAAAGTCACGGGTCGCGAACTCTACGTGGCTACGCCGAACACGATCCCGATGGTTCGGGATCTGTATCCGGGTATGCGGTCGTCGTACACGAGTTGTCTGACCGCGACCGGCCGTGGCATCGTGTTTTCCGCCAACGATGGCGTGCTGGGGCAAGAGCTTTATCTCGCCGACGCCAACGGTGTGCGCATCGCTGCCGACCTGGCGAAGCCCAAAGGACGCACGCGTTCGTCGAGTCCTAGTTGGCTGGCGCCCGTTCGCGACCACCTGCAGTTGGTCGCGGACGACGGAGTGCATGGTGGTGAACTCTGGCAGTCGGACGGGACCGACGCCGGCTCGAAGCTGACGGTGGACCTCGAGCCTGGCGCGGCATCGGGTCGGCCGCGGGAGTTGGTTGCGTACCGCGACGGATTCCTGTTCACCGCACCGAGCCGGCTGTATGGCCGCGAGCTTTGGTTTAGCGACGGGACCGTTCGTGGCACGCGCGTGGTCGCGGACATCGCGCGCGGCTCGCTTGGGAGTTCCCCGGCGGGCATTCGTGTGATTGGCGATCGCGCGTTCTTCACGGCGACCGATCGAGCGCATGGGCGCGAGTTGTGGGTGTACGATCCGCAGCACGGCGCGCGTGTGTGGTTCGACGTCGCACCCGGCTCGGGCAGTTCGCACGCATCGGACGCCGTTGGGCTCGCCGACGGCCGGATCGCGTTCTTCACCCCGGTCGCGGGTTGGTGGCCGAGTGGTAGCATCTGGATCAGTGATGGGACGACGCGAGGCACGTTCGAACTCCGCAAGCGTTGTCCCAGCTGTGGTTGGCTACGGGTCGGCAAACCCTTCGGCGTGCACGGCAAGGTTGTGTTCGCGGCGAGGACCGCGCGTGAGGGTTGGGAACCATGGGTGAGCGACGGCACGCGTGCCGGCACCCATTTGCTCAAGGACATCACATCTGGCGCGACGTCTTCAGTCGTCCAAGTGTTGGGGGTCAGCGGCGGAACGTGGTTCTTCCTCGCCGACGAGCCGACCACCGGTACCGAACTCTGGTCGAGCGACGGGACCTCAGCGGGCACCAAGCTGGTCGTCGACCTGAAACCCGGGAAGGCGTCTTCGGCCCTTACCGGGGCGGTGCGCTCCGGGACGCGCCACACCTGGATCGTGAACGCAACCGGAGCGCTGGTGCGCTGGGACGGTCGCCGGGCGACGAAGATCGCCGGTGTCGTGGCCGCCAAGCACCCGACGCCGTTTGGCAACCAGGTCGCCTTTACGATCTGGGATCCGAAACGCGGCGCCGAGTTGGGCGTCGTGAGCAACGGGGCGACGGTCGAGACGGTGGGGACCGGGTGCGGACCGAGCGCCGTCACGTTGGTGACCACCGATCCCGTGCTCGGAACGACGATTCGCCTGCGCACGGCGCCGGTCATGGCCGGCAAGGCCGGACTCCTGCTGCTCGGTGGCTTCGATCGGGTTGGTGTTCGACTCGGCGCCTGCAGACTGCAACTGGACGCGCGCTTACCACTGTTCCCGCTCGACACCTGGGCCGGCAACGGCGTCGAGCGGCAGACCCCGCTGGCTCTGCCCAACGACGTGCGGTTGCTCGGGGTCCAGGTCGCAACCCAGGTCCTCGTCGCATCGGCGAACGGCCCGGAGACTTCCAACGCCGTTCGGCTCTGGCTAGGCCGCTAGCGGCCGGACGCACGGCTGACCGCTTCGCTCTCCGTTGCGGTCAATGGATACGCAACAACGAGACGCGACACACGCTGCACCGTGTGTCGCTATCCGCCCGTCCGTTTGACGGCGTGGTGATTTCGAACGAACTACCGCTTTTTTGCGGTCGATCCGACCGGTCCCATTCGTTCGTGGCGTAGTTCGCGCACGTCTCTTGTTCGCGGGCGCGTTTCAGGCAGAGATGACGGCCGCGGACTCCTTTCGGATGCAGTTCCACTCGCTTCCGTTCTACGGGTCGCATGCCACAACCAATTGCCACGTTCATTCTCGCCGCTTGCTGCGGCGGGTCGGCGCTCGCGTCACAGGTCACCTGGACGCATCTGAGTTCGCTCAAGAGCGAGCTTCCCGCGCCGACCGGTTCCAATCAACAAACCGCCTGCGTCGTCGCGGACTTCAACGCCGATGGCCGACAGGACATCGTCGTCGCGAGTCGGCTCCAGCGCGGGCGCATCGAGGTCTGGCTCACCACAGATCGCGGCTTCGATCGTCGCCTGGTCGAGAGTGCCAACGTCCGGCCGGAGGCGGGCGGCACCGCGCACGACATCGACGGCGACGGCGACCTCGATCTTGTGCTTGGGCAGGACAGCAGCGGCAACGAACTCTATTGGTGGGAGAATCCTTCGCCCAACTTCGGTTCGACCTGGCGTCGCCGTTTGATCCGCCGCAACGCCGGGACCAAGCACCACGACCAGCGCTTCGGCGATGTCGACGGTGATGGTGTGGCTGAGCTCGTGACCTGGAATCAGGGCACGCGCGAACTCGTGCTGTTCGAGATACCAAACAACCCGCGCAGCGCCGGTGCGTGGTCGGGGACGGTGATCTATCGCTCGCCAACGCCGAAGTTCGAGGGGCTGGCGCTGGCCGATGTGGATCGCGACGGCAAGCTCGACATCGTTGCGGCGGGTCGCTGGTTCCGGCATCGCGGTGGCCGGCGCTTCGATGTGCAGGTGGTCGACGCATCCATGGCCTTCACGCGCGCTGCGGCCGGACAACTCGTTGCCGGCGGGAGGCTCGAACTCGTGTTCGTGCCTGGTGATTTCAACGGCAAGGGCTACTGGTACTCGTGGAACGGTCGCGGCTGGGATCGACATGACCTGGGTCCGTTTTGGCACGGCCACACCGCCGCGATCGCGGACATCAATCTCGATGGCTTCGACGACATCCTGATCGGCGAGATGCGTCTCGGCCGAGCTAACTGCGAGTTGACCGTGCGTTACGGCGACGGCAAGGGGCGCTTCACCAAGCAGCGGCTTTCGGTCGGCAATGGGATTCACGAGGGGCGGCTCGCCGATGTCGACGGTGACGGCGACCTCGACATCGTGCACAAGCCGTTTAGCGACCGCGCGCCGCGGCTCGACGTTTGGCTCAACGGCACGCGCTCACCGCGGCTCGGCCCGTTTGGTGCGCACCAACTCGATGCCGCCCTGCCGCAGCGCGCCGTCTTCGTTTGCAGCGGCGACCTGGACGGCGATGGCGATGTGGATCTCGTCGCCGGCAACTCGTGGTATCAGAACCCTGGCACGGCGAGCGCGGCGTGGACGAGGCGTTCTGTGGGTGGCGTGTTTCAGAACGTCGCGTGCGTGCACGACTTTGACGGCGATGGTGATCTCGATCTACTCGGGACGCAAGGCAAGGGCGCCCAGGCCAACGCACGCTTTGCGTGGGCGGAGAATGACGGGCGCGCGGGCTTTACCGTGCGAACCAATATCGCAAGCGGCGTCGGCGACTTCCTGCAGGGCGTCCAGGTTGCGCGCTTCCGTGGTCCGAGGGGGCCGCTCGAGGTCGCGTTGTCCTGGCATTCCGCGACGGGAGTGCAGATGCTGACGGTTCCGTCGAGTCCCAAGCGTCAAACCTGGCGTTGGCGTCGGGTTTCAAGCACGAAGCTGGGCGAGGATCTTTCGAAAGGGGACATCGACGGCGATGGTGTGCTCGACCTGCTGCTCGGAACCGTGTGGCTCGAGGGGCCCAGCTTCGTTCCGCACACGCTGGGCGCGGTCAAGGATCTGCGTGGCGTCGGCGGTGTTCCGCAGCCCGATCGCAACGACCTCGCGGACATCGACGGCGATGGCGATCTGGATGCCGTCGTCGGGCTCGAGGATGGCCGCGACATCGTTTGGTTTGAGAACCCGCGACCCAACGGCAACGTGCGTGCGCGCTGGCGGCGATCCATTCTCGCGACCGTCGAGGGGCAGGGCTTCAGCATGGACACGGCCGACTTGGACGGCGATGGCGACGTCGACGTCGTCGTCGGCGAGCATCGCGGGCGCACAACCAATCGTGTCATCGCGTTGCTCAACGACGGGACGCGATCGAACTGGCCGCTGCGGGTTCTCGATCGTCAGCCCGCGACGACGATCGACCACCACGACGGAACGCAGATTCGCGACATGGATGGCGACGGGGACCTCGACGTGATCTCGATCGGTTGGAACCGACCGAAGCTCTGGTGGTTTGAGAATCGTGCGCCCGCGGCTGGCAAGCGCCGCCTGCGTGCACCGACGGTGACGCCAGGGTCGGGTGTGTTCCGCTCGCATCGCTTCGTCTCGCTCGCTTCGTCGACGCCGGGGGCGATCGTCCGGTTTACGCTCGACGGGAGTGAACCGACAGCGGCCTCCGCGAAGTATGTTGCACCGCTGTGGATCGAGGGTCTGCGGACGCTCAAGGCCAAGGCTTTCGCCGTTGGTCGCGCGCCGAGTCCGGTTGCCGTGGCGCACTATGCGCAGATTACCGATGATCACGCGTACTGGCGTTTCGACGCCGGGGGGAACGGGGCGCGTGACGACAGTGCGCATGCATGGGTCGCGAAGCTCGTTGGCACGACGTTTGGTCCCAGCCCATTCGGTCGAAGCGTGCAGTTTACCAGCCCGGCCGCGCGCATCGAACTGCCGGACCTGCGGCTGGCCGGCAGCAGTGCACTCTCGATCGCTGCGTGGGTGCGCATTCGGTCGTTCCGTTCGCTACCAAAGCGGGACTCGCGCATCATTTCGGATGCGGTCGGACTCCGAGAACAGGATCACTCTTGGATGCTCAGCACGCTCCGCGTCGGCACCGACACGCGGCTGCGCTTTCGTCTTCGCACGCGTGGGACGACCAAGACACTCGTCGCAAGCCGCGGGGCGGTATCCCTGGGACGTTGGTTCCACGCGGTCGCGACTTGGGATGGTTCTGCCATGCGGCTCTACCTCGATGGCAACCTGGTCGGAATACGGTCGGCGAGTGGCCGACTCGACGCCATCGCGAATGCGCGCATCTCGCTGGGCAACGCACCCGTCGTGGGGGGACGTCCACTGCATGGGGCGCTGGATGAGGTGCGCATCTTTCGGCGTGCGTTGCGTGTTCCCGAGATCTTGGCGCTGGCGCGCGATCGGCCCATCGCTGGCGTGACGCACTTTGGTTACGCCTCGCGAGCCTGTGGTGGCGAGATTCGACTCGAGGCGCCGCGTCCACCGGTCGCCGGCGATCCATGGTTCGGTCTCTCCGCGGCGGAGCTACCGGCAGGAGCGCGCGGTTTCTTGCTCGTGGGCACCACGCCGTTGCGCTCCGGACTGCGCTTTGGAGGCGTGGATTTCTTTCTCATCCCAACGCCCGGGCTCGGCGAGGCACTCCCTTGGGTCGCCGACAACCTCGGGGTCGCGCGTCGATCCGTACCGCTCGTCGGCGTGGCGCCTGGCCAGACGCTCTACTTCCAGGGCCTGTGGTTCACCCAGCCAGGATGCCCGACGAGCCGCATCAGCGCCTCGGAGGCGGCGCGGATCGACGTCGGCCAGCGAAGGTAGGGCGAGGGGCGCAGCCAGCGCCGCGCCCCTCGTGGCGTCCCCTAGGGGATTTGAACCCCTGTCGTCAGGATGAAAACCTGGTGTCCTAGGCCTGGCTAGACGAAGGGGACTCGCGAGTCGGCGCCGTTCATACCAGCGGCGGGCTGGTACCGCAATGGGCGACCCGTGTTCAATCCACGTCGCGGCAGAGCGGATGGGCGCTCTCGTAGACCTCGCGCAGACGTTCGAGCGATAGGTGCGTGTAGATCTCTGTTGTCACCAGGCGTGCATGGCCGAGAAGTTCTTGCACGGTGCGCAGGTCCGCGCCGCGGTCGAGCAGATGCGTCGCGAACGAGTGGCGCAGCGTATGGGGACTCGGGATGCGGGCAAGTCCGGCCTGCAGTGCCACGGCCTTGATGATTTGCCGGATGCGTCGGTCTGAGAGTCTCGTGCCGCGTTCGCCGACGAAGAGTGCGCGGGTGGTGCGACCCAGCCTGGTTAGCTGTTGGCGTCGTCTTGGAAGATACTCGGTGAGCGCCCGCGCGGCTGGACCGCCGAGCAGCCCCAGGCGCTGCTTTCGGCCCTTGCCGAGCAGGCGGACGACGCCGCGGGTCAGCTCGACGTCGGTCAACTCGACGCCGACGAGTTCCGAAACACGGCAGCCACTCGGGTAGAGGAGCTCGAGCAGCGCACGGTCGCGGGTGCCGCGGAAGTCAGACTCGTACGGTAGGCCGAGCAGTCGTTCGATTTCGCCCTCGGTGAGCACGAAAGGCAGCCGGCGCCCGCCGCGCGGACCACGCATCCCTGTGGTCGGGTTGCCTCGTCCCGGCGTCCGGTCCTCGAGGAAGCGAAAGAACGTGCGCAGCGCCGAGAGGCAGCGGCGAATCGACGCCTCCTCGAGGCCGCCGGAGCGCAGCTCGGCGAGGTAGCGGCGCAGATCGAAGCGGTTGGCGTCGGCGACGCTCTTACCGTGCGCATCGAGCGCGGCGATCAGCTGCCGGCATTCCCGCGCGTAGGCGCGGATCGTGTGCTCGCTCACGTTGCGCACATCGGCGAGGTGCGTGAGAAAGTCCATGAGTTCGGGCGGGTCGGCGGACCGTGCCCGGACTGCTCGCGGGTGGCGGGACTTCGAGTTGGGGACCGGTTGGGACACGGCCTGAGCATAGCGCGATGTCGCCGCTTCTCCTTGACTGAGCCGCATGCGCCCTCGACGCTCTTGGGCATGCACGTTGCCAAGCTACCGGCCGCGGAGATGGAGGGACGTTGTCTCGCCTGGCTGGAGAGTCGGGCCGAGGACGCGTTGCCGGTCGTGCTGCTTTCGGGCGGGCCGGTATCCGAGAACGCGCGTTATCACGTGCTCGTGCAGCGACCGCGCTTCGTCGTGCGCGGTTCGGTCGGTGGTGAGTCGGGCATCGTCGTCGCGGCGCCGGACGGCACGATTCGCGAGCGCTGCGCCGCCGAACAGTTGCTTGCGTTGTTGCGCCGCCTTGCGGCCGAGAACGCTGGCGAATCGACCGGGTGTGGGGGCGGCCCGCGGCCATTCTCGGCCGGCTTCGTCGGCTACTTGGGCTACGACTTGGCGTGGTTGTTCGAGTATGGCCTGCCGCGTTATCTGCCAGCGAAAGCGCCGCTTCCCGACGTGTGGTTCGGCTTCTATGAGACGGCGTTGGTTTTGGATCGCGAGCGCAGTGAGGTCTCGGGGGACAAGCACGCGGTGGACGAGCTGTTGGCGCTCGCGCCGCCCGAGGCCCCGCGGGGGCTGCAGGTGAGCGCGGACACTCCATGGTTTCATCGGGAAGACTACGAGGCTGCTGTCGAGCGTGTGCGCCAGCACTGCATTCGCGGTGACATCTTCCAGGCCGATCTGTCGCGGCGAATCTCGTTGGGCGTGGATGGCACACCGGCGGATCTCTTCAAGCGTCTCGTATCGGCCAGCCCGGCCGCGTTCATGGCCTACGTCGGTCTTGGATCGGGTCGCGCCGTTGCTTCGGCCTCGCCCGAGGAGTTCGTGCGCGTGCGCGGGCGGGCGGTGCGCACGCAGCCGATCAAGGGGACAAGGCCACGCGGCGTCGATGCGGCGACCGACCGGGACCAGTGCGAGGCCCTGCTCGCGAGCGAGAAGGACGTCGCCGAGTTGACCATGATCGTCGACCTCATGCGCAATGACCTGGGACGCGTGGCCCAGCCGGGGTCGGTGCACGTGACCGAGTTCCCGGTGCTGATGACGCTGCCGCAGGTGCATCATCTGGTCGGGACGATCGTGGCGGTGTTGGATGGGGGGCGCGATGTGTGGGATCTCATCGCGGCAAGCTTTCCGCCGGGCTCGATCTCCGGTGCGCCAAAGCCGAGAGCGATCGAAATCCTCGAGCAGGTCGAGCGCTCGCGACGCGGAGTCTACACCGGGGCGATTGGCTATATCGAGCCGGGTGGGAATGCGCACTTGAACGTGGCGATCCGTTCGGCCGAGATTGCCGGCGGGCGGCTTCGCTTCGGCGTCGGTGGTGGGATCACGGCGCTGAGCGATCCGACCGCGGAGTTTGAGGAAACGCGCGACAAGGCGCGCGGCCTCGCCCTGGCGCTTGGCCTCGAGGACTTGCCGTGAGCGGGAGCCTGGTCTGGGTCGACGGCGTCGTATCGCCGCTCGAAGCTCACGCGGGTGTCCACTCGGCGACTGGCGACGGATGCGAATGGGGCGATCGGGTTGCCGTGTCGGCCGCGTCGCCAGCGCTGTGTGCGGGGGCCGGGGTCTTCGAAACGTTCGCCGGAGGTCCGGGCCGCTGGGATATGCTCGAAGCGCACCTCGGTCGTCTGTGTTGGGGTGCGGGGCGCATCGGCAGTCTGCCGCTTCCGGCGATCGAGTTCGCCGCCGTGCTGCACGACCTTTGTGTCCGAGCCGGGTACGAGCTGGCCCGCTGTCGCCTGGCGCTCTATCCGCCGGACTGCCGGCCGCGTTTGATCGTCAGTGTGGCTCCCTTGCCGAACCGTGCCGCTCGGCGCGAGCGCGGGGTCGCGCTCCGGATTTGTTCCCATCGTCGCGGGGTCGATCCCACTGCTTCGATCAAGACCGAGAGTCGCGCGTTCTACGACCTGGCGCTGCGGGAGGCTCGGCTGCAAGGAGCCGACGACGCCCTGCTGCTGGGCGTCGGTGGAGAAGTCCGCGAAACCACCCGAGCGAACGTGTTTCTCGTGCACGGCGAGCGC
>CAYSWE010000145.1:0-9957 GCA_964434515.1 uncultured Phycisphaerales bacterium
ACGACGCCGCCGGACTTGGCGCTGCTTTTGTCCATTTCTTTGGGCGGCGTGTCTCTGGGAGCCGCCCTCGGGGCCTCGGGAGCTGGCGCCGGGGTTTGCGAAACGGCGGGTGGCTGGCGAACCTTCCGCACGTCGTCCCGCTCGCTTTGGCGGGGCCGCTCACTTTGGTTGGGCCGCGGCGAGCGACGCGCGGGCCCCTGGGGAGCACGGCCGCGTGGACTACGCGCACTTCCCTCGCGACGCTCCCTTGCACGGTCACGCTGCTCGCGCTCGGCACCCTCGGCGGACTGACGCACGGGATTGGCCAGGAGCCGCCGGACGACGAGCGTCGCATACGCCCCTCGAGGCAGCTTGAATCGCAGCTCGACCTTGAGCCGACCACGATTTCGTTCGTCCGACCACGGGCCAAGCACCTCCAGGCCCTCCGGCCGCAACACGAGAGGGCGCGGCTCCTCTCGGAAGCGCAGGTTGCGCACATCGAGGATCATGAGCTGCTTCTGCGCGAGCCCCTCAGCCTCGAGAACATCGGCCATGGCCGACGCGAAGCCGGATTCTTCGATCTTGCTCTGGTGGTCGATGAGCGGCAACTCGAGTTCCGCGAAGTGCCGGCCAAGCTGCTCGTTCAGATAGCGCCAGCAAATCAAACGACCACAGAGGGAACGGACATAGACACGCTCCCGCGGACGCACGCACTGCTCGAGAAAGCGGCGCACACCCAGGTTCCACAGATAGGATTGATACGAGAATAGACTGATGAGCTTGAGCTTTTGCGGAAGCAGGTCGATCGCCCCGACGAGGTCCCCCGGACGCTGCTGCAAGTGTCGGAACACCGCCTGATACATCGGACCGCGCGCGATGCCGCGGCAGACCTCCCAGTCGCCCCAGTTCCGATCCAGGATACGACGAAGCTTGGCATCGCCGCTGCGCTCGGAGCCATCGGGACGAGGCCGCGCGGGCTTTGCGATCCATTCATAGAGCGCCCGCCCTGCGTCACCAAGGGCGAGCGTCCGCACGGGAAACCCTTGCCCGTGCGCCAACGACCCGAAGCGCTGGTCATCGAAGTAGTTGGGCAGCCCGACCGTCTCCACGCCGCGACGATTGCGGCGCAGCCGCGCCAGATCCTCGCCGTCGAGATCGCGCACGACGATACGAAAGAAGTTTCCGGTGCTCAGCTTCGACGTGATCTTCTCGGTCGTGCGCCCGACACAGCGAACCTTGAGGCCAGCCTCGCGGATGGAAACGCGCCCCCCTTCGATCGACACGTACTGACGTGTGATGGCTTGCCGGTCCTTGAGGCCGGCATAGGCAATCGACTGGCGCGGGACGCCCGCCTCTCGCGCAATGCGATCCAGAGCATCGGGTGTGCTCAGTTTTTCTTTGGTCACGAGGTGAACGTGATGCTGCCCACGCGGGTCTTGCTTGAACTCCAGCGCCTCGATAACGCGGAAATCTCCGGGCGATTGCTTGAGCTTCATGCCCTTTCCTCGTCGCTGGTTGACTGGCGAGACTCGCGTGCCGGCGCGACGGCCGCAAAGCGACGCAGCTTCTCGAGCGTCACTCGCAGATCTTTCGGCAACGGAGCCTCGACCTCGATCGCCTGCTCCGCCCCTGGAGAAACCGCCCCGGGCGAAACAAACACAAGCTTACGCGCATGCAAGGTCAGACGATCGATGAGCGGACGCTCCGTCGCACCTCGTCGATGCTGATAGTGAGGCTTCAACTCGCTGAGGCATAGCTCATGCTGGCGACCATACAGTGGATCCACTGCAAGCGGCATATGCATGGACGCGAGGTGGGCGCGAATCTGATGCATACGACCGGTCCTCGGGCGAGCCTCAAGCAGAGCGTAGCGCTGAAAACGCTCGACCACAGTGAAGTCGGTCAACGCCTCGCGCGACCCACGCGCACGCCCGATCTTGACGCGACCACGAGTGATTGTGCGGCCGATCTCGGTATCACACGAAAACTCGTCTCGCACGGGCGCGCCGCGGACCAAGGCGTCATAGAACTTACGAACCTGTCGTTCGCGAAACATCACGTCAAATGCGCGCGCAGCATCGGCTCCGCGCGCCAGCACGACTACGCCAGAGGTCGCTTTGTCGAGCCTGTGGACGATGCGAAGATCGTCGTCAGGAAACTCTTCGGCAGCCCAGCCATGCAGTCCAGTCGCGCCCGCGCGATCCGGCACGGTCGGCACGCCCGCCGGCTTGTCCACGACGACGCAGGCCGCGTCCTGGTACAACACACGTGGCTTGGGCCGCCGCGCCGCGCGGTCGAAGCGGGGTAGCTCGTCGATTTTGACTTCGCTCGAGAGCATTAGAACGTCCCCGTCGCGCAGCTTCTTCCAGGGATCGAGCAGCGAACCGTTCTTGCGCACCGCGCCCTCGCGGAACAAGCGTCGAATCGCGTTGCGCCGCACGCCCGACAGAAGGCGCTCCAGCACAACTCCCGCCCGGAGGCCGGCCAACGGGGCCGGCACGACAAACGTGTGGCCACTCAGCGTGTCGTGGGACTGGGACATGAATGCGTCAAGGGCCTGAATGCATCAGGGAACGTGTGGCGATTGGCCGGGAAAAGCGGCGAACTCGTGGTGTGTCGCAGAAGTTCGGTGGATAGATTTCGGAGTCAACTGTGCCGCTGATGCGGCGCGCGGACGCAGGCGAGGCTTGGTCTCGCCGAGGACCCGAAAAATCTGCACTGAACGTCTGCGACAGACCACCAGCCTAGCGGCGCATTCGCGCGTTGGCTAGGCCCTACGGGTCAGCTCTCGGTGGAGCGCACCGCCTTTGCGGGCGTGACTCGCATCGCGCGCAGCGCCGGAACGACCGCGGCAACGACAGAAACGGCAAGACTGATCGCCGCGATCCCCAGCGCACTCTTCCACGGCAAGACGAACGGCACAGCAAGTCCGCTGACGGCCTTGAGCCCTGCGACAAGGATCCAACAGAGCGGCAGCCCCACCACAAGGGTCAAGACCGAAACGACGAACCCGACTACGACCGCTTCGACAAGCAGAGTCGCAACAAACCCAGCCCGGGTGAGCCCCAGCGCTCGCAAGACACCGATCTCGCGCTCCCGTGCAATCGTTGTCAAGGTGATGAGATTGACCTGCCCCACACCGGCGAGCAACAACAGAAGCCACAGCAGGATATCAAAGAAAGAAAAGTCACGATCGACGTCCGCGAGATGCGTAGCGAGCACCTGATCGCCGGAGCGAATCCAATCGACACCACCGAGAACGTGCGGGACCGCCGCTCGGACGGCCGGTTCGGCACCAGGCGCGATGCGTAGCGAAAACCGGCGCGCCGCGCCAACCTCAAGGCAGAAGTCCCGCTTGAGCCAGCCGCGATCGGCCAGCGCGTAGGCTCGCTCGTCGGGGAAAAAGCCATCGGCGTCGGCAATAGCGATCACCTGGTAGTCGACCGACCCAACGCCAGCAGCGACCGGCACGTGATCGCCGACCTTGAGCTGCCGCAGACGTGCCAGGCGATCCGTAATCACCATGCCACGCTCGTGCAGCATGCGCTCCATGAGTTTGGGACGGCCGTGCAGCACGCCGCCAGGCTTGCCAAGCTCGGCGGCGTCGGTGCCGATACAGCGAAACGGCATGGCGACCACAGCGGAGAGCGGCAGAACGGTCCGGACACCCTGCAGCGCGCGCAACCCGCTCCAGCGCGCCTCTGGCAGAGCCGTCTGCGTCTTGACGAAGACGTGCCCGGCGACGGCAACCGAAGCGAATCGACGCAGTTCCTCCTTGAGCGACCCGGTAAAGGCACGCATGCCGAGCATGGCCAAGGCAACGAGCGTCAGACCACAAACGGCCGACGCGACGCGACCAGGCGACCGCAGCAAGTTCTTCCGCACAAGAAACGTCGACACCGGCGTCAGGAAACGGAAGGCTCCGAGCGGCAGCAAACCCAACCAACGGACCACGCGTGGCGACAGCAACAGAATCGCAAACGCGAGCCCGACCACGCCAGTCGCCTGAAATAGCACGCGGCCGGCACCGCGCCCGTCCTCGCGCAGCAAGGGAGTCATCGCGAGATAGGCAAGCGGCAAGGCTCCGACCAGAAGGACGAGCAAGAAGACGTTCATGCCACGCATGAGGTCGGTCGGAGGCGCGAGGTCCCGCGCGTAGAGGATCCGCCTGGGCGAGAGCGCGCGGATCTTGAACAATGGAAACGCCGCGCCGAGCATCGTCATGACGACGCCCAGCACGGCAATGATCGCCAGCGGCTGCCACGGGATCTCAAACGTCGTAACACTCTTCCCTAGCCCTAGCGTCGTGATCTGGGCATTGCCCAATAAGCGAGCCAGCCCAATGCCCAAACCAATCCCAGTTGCCGTGCCGAGCACACTGAGGACCAGGGCGTCGACGAGAAACACGAACGACACCTGCGCCTGCGTTGCACCGAGCGCGCGCAGGATGCCAACGGACCGGATCTTCTCGGCCAACGCGTGCGACAACGTGTGGAAGATCACGAACATCCCGAGCACCAGCGCCAGACAGCCAAGAACTTTGACCCCATTGCGAAAGGCGCGCTCGTCGGCATCCTCGCCGATCAACGAACTGTGAGCGTTCTCGAGGAACCAATGCTCGCGTAGGCCGGCCGCGACCCGGTCCGGATCCGCTCCGGATGCGAGCTTCACTTGGAAGCGCGGAGCAAACGCTCGGGCAAGCCGCGCCGCGAGCGCGAAGCGTCCGACGATGACGAAGCCGGCGTTGCGGCGTGCCAGCCGAAACGGCTCCAACACACCACGAACGACGAGCTTGGTTCGCCGTGGCTGCTCGGCGCGATCACCCACCGGCGCATCGGTCACGAGCTTGCCGTCGATGCACTTGGACATGGCCGCCCGCGGCAAGGCGTCGACTTCGAACGTGGACCCAACCTCGAGGCCGAGGCGCTGCGCGAGCTGCGGCGCAACGAGCACGGCGTTCTCGGGATCCAGCTCGGTCAGGTCCTTGCCGTGCTCGACTCGCCAATGACCAAAGAGCGACCCCATGGCCGGTGCCTGCCCAAACAGCGAAGCCAGCGTGACGACCTTGCCGCGATCCATCACCTGAACCGGAGTATTGCCAAACAAACCGACGCGGGCGAGATCCGGCCGTCCGCGCAACTCGGCCAGGCGCGCTTCCAGCCCGCCCTCGTTCGACAGAGGTCGCAGCTCGAAATCGACGCGACCGAAGTTGCGATGCATGCGCTCGATCTGGCTGAGAATCGTGTTGTGATCGAGCACGTGGATCGCCGCAACGATCGACACTCCGATCGCCACACCGACCCAGGTCAGCACGAAGCGGAGCGGACTAGATACCCAGCTCTTCCAGACGAGAAAAAACAGCAGCCGCATCGAGGTTTGGACCAGGGAGTTCGTGCGCAGGATCGAGCGCACCGTCGACCAAAAACAGAACGCGATCGCCGAACGCGGCGTCGCGCGGATTGTGCGTAACCAGAAGGATCGCCGTCCCCAGGGCCCCGACGATCTCGCGGAAAAGCGCCATCGTCTCCTCGCCCGCTCTGCTCGAAAGATTCCCCGTTGGCTCGTCCGCCAAGAGGAGCGGCGGCCTCGTGACGAGCGCCCGAGCGATGCTGACGCGCTGCATTTCGCCGCCGGACAATCCGTGCGGCTGGCGCGCGGCGAGCTGGGCGATGTCAAGCCTGGCCAGGAGTTCGTCGATTCTAGCAGCGTGCAGCTTCGGATTTTCACCGGCAATCAGCAGCGGAAGAATGACGTTCTCTCGGACGGTGAGGTCGGGGAGCAGATTGAAGAACTGGAAGACGAAGCCGATCTGCCGGCGGCGCAGCAGAGTGCGATCTCGCTCGGACAGGACGAACAGATCCTGGCCGACCAGCTTCGCCGTGCCCGACGTCGGACGATCCAATCCGCTGAGACAATGCAGCAACGTCGACTTGCCCGACCCGGACGGACCCATCACGGTCACGAACTCGCCGTCGGCCATGTCGAGCGTCACGCCCCGCAGAACTTCGTGGACCACTCCGTCGTCCGCTTCGCGCCGCGTAAGGCTCGTTACCTCAAGAAGCTTAGGCATATCCCTTTCCGACATTCCGGGCTGGATCACGCACCAACAAACCGTCCCAGTTTCGAGAACAACGACCACCGGAATTCTCAAAACCGAGTCGCCAGACCGAGGAACGACCCATGCTGACGGGCAAAAACTGACCGTTTTCCGATATTTCCGCCCAGAACAAGTGTGGCCCGACTCTTGCATGGGAGCGGCGCACCGCGCTCGCGATGACAGAAACCTCCGATCTGCGCAACAAGCTCAAACCCTACTTGATGACTGGCCCAAACTCAACCACAGCCACCCCCGCCCGCTCGAGCGAACGGGTTGCACCTTCGATTCTGCTGGTGGAGGATGACCCCGAACTGCGGAGCATGATCGGCCGCCGGCTGAGGCTCGAAGGGTTCGACGTGGATGGCGTCAGCTGCGGAGAGGCCGGCCTGGTCCGCTTCCTGACGCGCCGGCACGAGAATGCCGCGTACGACGCCGCGATCATCGATGTCGTTATGGACAGTCTGGACGGGACCGCCCTGCTTGCACTGCTGCGCCAGCTCGACCCTGGACTAACAATCCTCATGATCTCGGGCTGCGGCGACCTGACCGTCGCCGTCGAAGCTCTGCGCCGCGGCGCGGATGACTTCATGGGAAAGCCGCTCAAGATCTGGGACTTGAAGGACCGCATCCGCACCGCGACTGCGAGCCGGAAGGCGATCCTCAGGCGTGGCGCGGCGCCACCTGACAAGGGACTCGGGTGGGGTACACGGCTTGGAGCCGAGCGTTCACCGACCTACGGCACGGGCGACGGGTCACGGGATCTCGCGACCCTGGGCGTCACCGGCGCGCTGACCCGCCTGCTGGACGAACACGGGCAGGACAGAAAGGGCTCCGCTGCCCAGGTGGATCCGCGGGCTGAGACGAAACGGAAACCCCTGCGACCAAGCCACCCCGGTGACCCTCGGCTAGAAGAAGCGCGCACGAAGGGACAGGTTGCGACGGACGCCCACACCGAGCGACGGTCGAGCCCCGTGGATGCGCTGCGCGATCTAGCGGCGTGGGTCGAAACCCGAGTCGGCCTCGACCACGCCGGCGTGGCAGCGGCCAGTACCCTCGCCAAGCTCGGTGCGTACCTCGCGGGCAAGCTCGGATTGCGCCCGGACGAGCTGGACGCGCTCTGCCTCAGCGCGGAACTCCAGCACCTCGGACGCGTACCCGAGTTTGCAGCGATGGCCCACACCAAGGACCATCCGCCCAGCGTGAGTGACGCGCTACGACTCACGGCCGCCATCGTGCGCCTGCTCGCCGACAACCCGGCAACCGACCAACCGACGGTCTGCCACATCGCGGAGTCGACCCTCGAGATCGTCGCGACTTGGCGCGCACACGGCAAACCACAGCCGGAACGCGCCAACGAACGACGTCTCGCGATCCTGTTCGAGATCGTGGATCAATGGCTCCAGGGGCCAACGCGCGAGAACGACACGACGCACGGCACAACCGAAGTGCCAGAGGATCTGGCGCGGCAACTAGACGACGGCGAACTGCAAGTCGCCCAAGATGCCCTCGCGGCGCTCCAGCGAATCGAAGCCCAGTAACCCAGGAACCGGGCCGTCTACTCGACCGGCGCCTCCGGAAACACAAAGTCGAACGTTGTCCCGCGACCAACCTCGGACGTGACCGCCACGCCGCCTTTGTGCCCGCGAATGACGCCCAGCGCGGCAGTGAGGCCAAGGCCGCGGCCGACCATCTTGGTCGAGTAGAACGGATCAAAGACGCGCGCCAACACGTCCGCGGCCATCCCGTCACCGTTGTCCGCAAGACGCAGCGATACGTACGGGCCCGGCACAAGCTCGACGCCGGTATGCGCCCAGTAGGCGCGATCCTCGGAGTCGATCGCACGCGCGGCGGTCGTGATGAGCACGGTGCTTGCATGGGCCTCGACAGCATTGTGCACGAGGTTCGCGACGATGCGATGCACCTGGGAGGCCTCGGCGGAGACCATCGGCAGATCCTCGGCCAGCGACAGCGACAGCTCGGTGGCGCTGCCGGCGCTGGTTCGCAGCAGGTCGTAGTCGGCGGCCAGGATTTCGTTGATGTTGCACGGTAGGAGCGAGTAACGCTGGCGCCCCGCGTAGGTCAACATTTGCCGCGCAAGATCCGCAGCTTGACTTCCGGCCTGCGCAATCCGATCGACGGCCCCACAGGCCTCATGTTCGGGTCCCAACTGGCCTCGCACGATCTCGGTGTAACCGATCACACATTGAAGCAGATTGTTGAAGTCATGGGCGATGCCACCGGCCATGAGACCAAGGCTCTCCAGCTTGCGTGCCTGTGCCAGGTTGTGCTCGGCCTCTTTGCGCCGCGCGACCTCTTCTTTGCGCCGCGCGACCTCCCGCTCGAGTTCGACGTAGCGAAGTCGATAAAGCTCGGCCTCGCGCTCACTGCGCTCGGCGTCGTACTTGGCCTGCATGTCGGCGATCCTGGCTGCCGCGTCCTCATTGAGAATGCGCTCGCGCAGTTCGCTCGCGCGACGCTCGAACGCAATCGCGGCCTGCAGATCACGCTGCGCTTCGGCAACGCGCGACAAGCTCAGGCAGGCCCGATGCTCCTCCTTGGGCAAGCCCAGGGCGCACGCACTCTCGAGCGCCTGTTCATAGAGAGAGCGAGCGCGTTCCCGATCTCCACGCCGCAGTTAGACGTCGCCCATATTTCGGTAGGCCGTTGCAATCCCACTGCCGGCGGGCTGCTCGTGCCGCAGGATCTCGACAGAGCGCTCGTAGTAGGTAAGGGCAAGATCCAGGTCGCCCCTTCGAAGATGAATGTTGCCAATGTTGATGAGGTCGCTCGAGAGCTCATAGCGCTCGCCAATCTCCTCACGGATGCGCGCCGCCTCCAGACGATGCTCGAGCGCCTTGTCCAACTGCTTGTTCTCACCGTAGAGCATGCCAAGCGCGTGGTGAGCTCGCGCGATCCCCGAGACGTCGTTCGCCCCTTCGGAGAGCTCGAGCGCCGTCAGCGTCGCAGCGAGCGCATCGGCAAAACGGCAGCGGCGTTGATGGATCGCCGACAACGTGAGGTAGGTTCGCGCCGCACCGCAGGCCTCTCCGGCCGTGGTGAACTGGGCGAGAGCCTGTTCGGCATGGTCCAGGGCGAGGTCATACTCCCCGCACCAGTACTGCGCACTCGCAACGGACCGATGCGAGTGCGCCTCGCCATCGGTGTCGCCGAGCGCACGAGCCGAGCGCAGCGCGTCCTCGGCGAACTCCAAGGCCTTGCGTGCGTCGGTCGAAGCAAGGTCCACGGCGATCTCGCTCAGGAGCCGAACCCGCTCCGTCCCCGCCGCCACAGTCTTGAGGCGAGCCTGTAGGTCACGGATCCGCTCCGCGCGACACGGGTTGGCATTCGGAAACATCGAGTTGGAAATCCTACAGATGGAACGTCATTCTTGCGCGGGCCCCAAGAGGGCCTCGATGCTCTGGCGCAAACCCTCTCGCGTTGCCACGGTCACCTGTCCCTCCAGAGTCTCCGCGAGCAGGCGGCGGAACGTTCGATCCACGGCATCGCGTCGTTGTGCCGACAGCCCTTGGACCACACCCGTGGTCGCCTCCAGTGAGGCCCCGACTTCGAGCGCGTCCTGGCGCGCATGCGATCGCTCGCGCACGGCCTTGTAGTGCGCGAGCGCCCGATCGAGCAGGATCCAAGCGTAGCGTGGACTCGTCACCGGCCCCATGTAGAGAAAGCGGCCGGTATCGCCGGGGAACAGCACCTTGGCCAGCTTGGTATGACTGCCCCAAACGCGCGCGACCTCGCGTCCGCCGAACCAGCCGGTGAACGCACCCAAACCCGCACCAATCCCTGCGCCGGCAAAGAAACTCAATCCGCCGACCATGAGATCGATCGCACCGCCGATCGCAGCCCCCCACATTGCGCCATACTTT
>CAYSWE010000146.1:0-3856 GCA_964434515.1 uncultured Phycisphaerales bacterium
AAGAGACGCGCCTCTGGGATGACCAGACCGGCACGACCCGAACGATGCGCGCCAAGGAAAACGCCACCGACTACCGCTACTTCCCCGAGCCGGATATCCCGCCGATTCGACTCTCGGCAACCGGCATCGAGCGCGAACGGGCAGCGATCCCGGAACTCGCCGAAGCGCGTGCCGCGCGCTACCGGACCGCCGGACTCTCCTTGGCAGACACCAACGTCCTCGTCGCGGATCGCGCCATCGCCGACTACTTCGAAGCGACGGCTTTGGCGCTCGGCGGCATGAAGCGACACGACATCGTAAAGCTGGCTGCGAACTGGACCATGAGCGAGGCGCTGCGCGCAGTGCACGAGCTGCATTGCGCTATCGACGCACTGTCGGTCACACCGGCCCGCCTCGCCGCACTGCTCCGCATCGTACGCACAGGCGCACTCAATCACCGAGGCGCGCGCCGAGTCTTCGAGCACATGCTCACATCGGACGACGCGCCGGATGTGGTCATGCAAGAACTGGACCTGGTACAGATTTCCGACCGCTGCGAACTCGCAGTCGTGGTGCAACGCGCCGTCGACGCCATGCCCGGCGCCATAGCGGCCTACCGGGCCGGCAAGACCCGGGCACTCGATGCAATCCAGGGTCGCGTCATGCGCGACACCGCCGGTCGGGCCAATCCCAAGATCGTCGCCGAGCTACTGATCGAGCGACTAGGAGGGCCAGGGCGGAAAAAATGACTCCGACACCTTATTTCCGGTCACCAGCGTTCGGCTCGTTCGCTGAGGAAGAGCGCGAGTTCCTGTAGGAAGCGTAGCGGGTCGGCGACGATGCGCTCGTGGTCCGCGTTGAGCTTGAGGCGCACGATGTAGCGCTCGGCGACCTCGCGCACGGTTCGATCGCGTACCGGCTCGGGAGCGCTGCTGACGCGACGCTCGAGGAATTCGAGCAGGTTGAGGTCGTCCGGCTTGAGACGCTCGGCGACTTCGGCGCCGAAGTGGAACTGGAGATCCCCCAGCCATGCGCGCTCCAGAGAGACGATGCGAACCAGTGGCCGCCTTGGCGCGCGCTCGGGACGTCCCTCATCGATGACGACGGTCCCCGCGAGAAAGTCGCCAATGCGACGCCGGCCAGGCGCGAGCGTCGGCACGAGCCAGAGTGGCGGCAGTTCGTCGAGGATGCGCGCCAGGTTGCGAACGACGGAGGGGCCAAACGTGATCGGTCGGCCATCCAACTGCACCGTGCGCAGGTGGAGACGGCGTTTGCCGAGAGTCTGGCCACCCCAGCGAAGTTCCATCCAAACATAGTAGAAGAGCGACACAAAGAACCACACAAGCCACATGAGGATCGCGACATAACCAGGGCCGCGCGGCGCCTCCGCAACAAGGCCACCAAACTCGACTACGAGCAGAAAGAGGATCGCGACCCCAGCGAGCAAGAGTCGATCGAGAACGGCTGCGACGATGCGTGATCCGAAGGGTGCGATGCGGAACTCTACGCGCGTCTGCTCCGGTGTATCCACGACCAAGGTCTCGCCATCGCGCTCCCACGGGAAAAGGACTCGTTCTTCGGAGGACTTGGACACTTCTCGGCACGATACGCCGACCTCCGACGAGGGCCAGAGCGATCGCCCGGACTTGTCAGCTCGGCGCGCGATCGCGCAAGAAACCACGCTTCGCGCTGGCGACGATGCGCCCGACGGCCGGATGCTTGATGCGCCGTTCTGGCGATACCGCGTAGAACCGCTCGCGCACCGTCTCCAACTCGCCGATTGCACGCACGCCGTATTGCTTGGCGATCTGTTCCTGGACGACGGTGGGAGCCGGGAACACGCCGCGGCCGGCCTGGCCGAAGACCTTGAGTAAGGCGCTGTCCGCAAACTCCGCAACGACAACCGGCTTGATCCCAGCCTCCTCCAACCAAAGCTCGAGCGAACGACGAATCGCAGCATCGCTCGATGGGAGGAGAAACGGTGCGCCGGTGAGGGACTTGGGGAAGTCGCGCTTGAGGCGCCGCGCCAACCCCGGCGCCGCGAACAGCGTCGTCGTCGACTCTCCCATCGCGTGGTTGTAGGCGCGGACGTCGATCCCGGGCGCGAGCGGGATGTCCGACAGCACGAGATCGAGCTCGTGGACGGCAAGCTGCGCGAAGAGCCGCTTGGGATTGTCCTCTCTGCATTCGAGCGAAATCGCTTCCGGGCCATCGAGCGCCGGGAGCAACAGGCGGAACGCCACGAGCTTCGTCATGACGTCGGCAATACCAACGCGAAACACGCGAGGCCGCCCCACCGGCCGGCCGCGCACCGCGTCCACGAGTTCGCCGCCGGTGCGAAAAATCTCTTCGGCATATCCGTACACCAGACGACCGGTATCGGTGAGCTCGAGATGCCGACCGCGCCGCGTGAACAGCGGCGAACCAAAGAACCCCTCCAGGGTCTTGAGCTGCATGCTGATCGACGGTCGCCCGACGTGGAGCCGCCGACTGGCAGCGGCGATTCCACCTTCGCGCACGGTCGTCCAGAAGTAGAGCAGGTGATGATAGTTGAGCCATTCCATGGGCAAGACCCTACGTCAATCCAGACGACGAAGAGCGTCGAAGTTACAGGGCTCGTCGACGGTGGAAACCGGCCGATACTGGTGCTGACGAGCATTTTGCAAACAGGAGATGACGATGGAACTGGAAATCCGTACGAAGGGAGTCCGCCTGACCAAGGACCTGTTCGAACGCATCGAGCGCTGCCTCGGCTTCGCGCTAGGCCGCCGGAGGGACCGCGTCGAGCGCGTCCGTGTCCACCTGACCGACATCAACGGCCCGCGCGGCGGAGACGACATCCGCTGCCAGATCGAAGCGCAGCTGTCCCCGACGGGAACACTCATCGTTCACGAAACCCGCCGCAACGCGCTCGAGGCTGTCGCCTTGTGCACACGGCGCGTCGGCCGGCGCCTAGCACGCCACTTGGAACGGCGGCAAACAAAAAGACGGCGACGGCAGATGGCAAATCGCCTTTGAGAGGAGAAACGGATAGAAGAAATGACTCTGACACGTTTTTTCTATCCAAGCAGGGACCCAAGTGACGGAACCAGAGTTGCCGCGCACTCGCGAAGACGTGTGGGAGCAGCTGGCGGCGCTGATCGAGCGAAGCGGATCCGGCGGTCTCGATCCGCTGTCGGATCGTGAGATCGAACGGCTCGGGCGACTCTACCGCGCTACAACGACGCACTTGGCCCTGGCTCGGCGTTTCGGCGCGTCGGCGCAGCGGGTCGAGCAACTCAACACGCTGGCATCTCGCGCGCACGCGATCGTCTATCGGCGCGAGCGTGAACCCGCCCGACTGCGCCACGTCCTGAGCGTCTTCCGAGAGTTCCCGGCGACCGTGAGACGCACGCTGCGCTATCATCTCGCCGCGCTGCTGATCCTGTTTCTCGGCGGTCTGTATGGCTACCTGGGCGCCCGCGCGGATCCAGAGTGGACTCTCGAGTTCGTCATGGCGGGAGATACACGCACGCCGTACGCCGACCGCGAGGAACTGCTCGCGACCTTGCACCGCGGGCGCGCCGGCGACATGGGCGCGTTCGAGAAGACGGCGTTCGCGGCACAACTTTGGACCCACAATACTAGGGTCGCGCTGTTGTCGTTCTTCCTCGGCGCGCTGCTCGCTGTCCCCACCGTACTCCTGATCCTGACGAACGGGGTGCTGCTCGGAACCTACACATGGACGCACGCCCAACACGGGCTGTCGTATGAGTGGTGGGCCTGGATCCTGCCGCACGGCGTCACGGAGATGCTGGCGATCGTCTTGCTCTCCGGCGGTGGGCTTTGGATCGGAATGCTGATACTGGCACCGGGCAGACAGGGTCGCCTCGAAGCT
>CAYSWE010000146.1:3866-9896 GCA_964434515.1 uncultured Phycisphaerales bacterium
CTCTCCGGGACGCACGCCCGGACATCGTGCGCCTACTGCTGTTCGCGTTCCCGATGCTGCTCGTTGCCGCGCTGATCGAATCCTTCGTGCGGCAGTCCGGGCTCAGCGATGGCGCACGCTACGTCTTTGCCGCGGTAACGGCCGTGCTGTGGTTCGCGTATCTCGGCCTGACGCCAGCACGGCCGGCGACCCGAGCTTGAGGGTCGTGCTCGCCGAGAAGCCCTCGGTCGGGCGCGATCTCGCCGCGTTCCTCGGCGCCCGCACCAGGCGCGATGGTTACCTGGAAGGCAACGGCTACCAAGTGACGTGGGCATTCGGTCACCTGGCCGAACTCAAGGCTCCGGATGAATATGATCCGCAACTCAAGCGCTGGACCCTGGCGACGCTGCCGTTCGTTCCCGAAGTCTTCGAACTGCGCGTCGTCAAAGACCCGCGCTCACAACAACAGTTCCGCATCATCCAACGGCTGTTTGCAGCCGCCGACGAGATCATCTGCGCGACCGACGCGGGCCGCGAAGGGGAGCTGATCTTTCGCTACGTGCTCGAACTCGCCGGATGCCCAGAGAAGCCCATACGACGGCTCTGGCTCAGCTCCCTGACCGAGGCAGCCATTGCCGCTGCGTTCGACGATCTGCGTGCTGGCAGCGAGTACCGGAATCTGTTCGAAGCAGCCCGCTGTCGGAGCGAGTCCGATTGGATCGTCGGACTCAACGGCACACGGAACTTCACCGTGCGCTATGGCCAGAATGGCGTTCTGTGGAGTGTCGGGCGCGTGCAGACACCGGTCTTGGCGCTGATTGTCGCCCGCGACGACGAGATCCAGACCTTCGTGCCGCAGACCTATTGGGAGTTGCGCACACGCTACCGCGACACACTCTTCAAGCACTGCGGCGTGCGCCCGGCCAAACAGAGCGCCATCCGCTTCGATGCGCTCGACGCCGCGCGTGAGGTTCTCGGGCGCGTGCGCAACCGTCCACTCGAGATCACCTCGATCACTGGCAAACAGGAGCGGATCCAGCCCCCGCTTCTGTTCGACCTGACAACGCTGCAACGCGAGATGAACCGACGAGCAGGCTTCGCCGCGGCACGCACTCTGGAGCTGGCGCAGAAGCTCTACGAACACAAGATGCTCACCTACCCGCGCACCGACTCCCGGCATCTCCCAGCGGCGATGCACGGCGAAGTCGGAACCCTCCTGCAGCGACTGCGCAGCGAGCGTGCCGAGGCGATCGATCGGCTGGATCTGGAGGCTCTGCCGGACAGCCGCCGGATCTTCGACGACACAAAAATCACCGATCACCACGCCATCATCCCGACGGGCAATACGGCGGCGATGAGCGGCGACGAACGGCGCGTCTACGACGCGGTCGTCACACGCCTGATCGCGGCGTTCTATCCGCCATGCATCAAGCAGGTTACGACGGTCGATGCCAACAGCGCCGGTGTGCCATTCCGGGCGCGCGGCGTGCTCATCAGCGATCCGGGCTGGACCGTGCTCGAGCAGTCCTCGAGTCCAGCGCGCAGCAAGGGAGACGACGCGCAAGTCCTGCCTACGTTCCGGCAGGGCGAGCAGGGCCCGCACGAGCCCGAACTCCACCAAGCAGAGACCAAACCGCCGCGCCCGTACAACGACAATACGCTGCTGGCGTCGATGGAGACCGCCGGCAGACTGGTCGATGACGAAGAACTCAGGAGCGCGCTGCGAGACAAGGGTCTAGGAACTCCCGCGACGCGCGCCGCGATCATCGAGACGCTGCTACGCCGACGCTACATCCGCCGTGACAAGAAGGCGCTGCTCGCCACCGACCTGGGCCGCTACCTGATCGCCCTGATCGGAGACGCCCAGCTGAAGTCAGCGCAGCTCACGGGCGAATGGGAAGCCAAGCTCAAGCGCATTGAGCGCGGTGAGCTCGAGCCGGCCGCGTTTCGCGCTGAGGTGGAACGGTATACCCAGCACCTGATCGACTCTGGTGGACAGCCGCCCATCGACGCGAGTTCGCTCGGCACCTGTCCGCGTTGTGCGGCCCCGATCGTCGAGGGCAGCAAGGGCTACGGCTGCTCGGCCTGGAAGGCGGGTTGCAATTTCGTGCTTTGGAAGGAGTTCCGCGGCGTGCACATCGGCCCGAACCAAGCCCGCGAACTCCTGCAACGACGCATGCTGGTCCGGCCCGTGGTGATGGAGGACGGCGAGTCCGCGGTGCTCTACCGAACCGCACAGGGCGGGATCCTCGCGCTCCATCCGCCGACCCGCGATCGCCAGCAGGCCGAAGCCAAGAGAGGTCGGCCGGCGAAGAAAAAGCGCGCTGCGCCCGCGCGAACGCAGCGCTCGCCCGAGCCAACACTGTGCCCGCTGTGCCGCGCACGCCTCGTCGAGACCGACAAGGCCTACTGCTGTGCAGCCTGGCGAGACGGCTGCAAGTTTGCCATTTGGAAGAGAATCGCCGGCAAGAAGATCAGCAAGGCCATGGCAAAGAAACTGATCCAGAAGGGCAAGACCCAAGTGCTCAAAGGCTTCGTCAGCAAGAGCGGCAAGAAGTTTGACGCACGCCTCATTCTTCAGGATGGCCAGGTGCGCTTCGAGTTTTGACAGAAGCCATGGGCGCGCCTGCCTGCGCCGCTATGCTGCCCAGCCTGGCGGCGCACCGTGCCAGCAGTCCGAGTCTCCCTTGATCCATCGCGAGTACCCGAACCGAATGCCGATCCCCGAGCTGCACGAAGCCAACTCGCTCCTGATCCTCGGAGTCGTCATCTTGGCGGGAGTCGTTGCCGGCGTCCTCGCCAAACGCGCCCACCTGCCGAGCATCACCGGCCAGGTCCTGGTCGGCGTGCTCATCGGACATGCCGGGCTCAATCTGTTCCCAGGAGACAACGTCCGCGCGCTGCAGCCCTTGACGCTGTTCGCGCTGGGATTGATGACGTTCACGATCGGCGCGCACCTCAACATCCGGCGACTGCGCAATGCCGGCAAACGCCTGGGCTTTCTTCTCGTGACCGAGGCGACCATCGTCCCGCTCGCGGTGATGGCCTGCCTGCTGCCGTTCTTCGAGTTTCGGGAGTCCGCGCTCTACGCAGCCCTCGCCATCTCGACCGCGCCGGCGACGATCGTCGCCTTGGTGCACGAAACGCGATCGCGAGGCGTCTTTGTGAAGACGCTGTTCGCTGCGGTTGCGCTCAACAATCTCGCATGCGTCGCGCTGTTCGAGGTTGCTCGGACCGTGGCGCGCGCCGCCGCCCCCGAGGGCGGCGTAGCGCACACGCTCGACCTGCACAGCCTGCTCGTGGGACCGGGCTACCAGCTGCTGCTGGCGCTGGTCATCGGGGGGAGCCTCGGCGTCGCCATGCACGTCCTGACGCGCCAGGTGCTCGAGGGCGAACGACGCCAAGCGACCGCCTCCGTCCTCTCCCTGCTTCTGAGCCTTGGGGCCGCCGATTGGTTCGACGCCTCGCCGTTGCTCGCGTGCATGTTCCTTGGCCTCGTGCAATCGAATCTGACCCGCGAACGCGGTCAACTGGTCGACTCGGTGTTCGAGAACTTCCAGGAGACGATCCTCGCCATCTTCTTCACCTTGGCGGGCATGCACCTGTCGTTCGAGCACATCGCCGAATCCGGAGTCATTGCCTTGCTCCTGCTAGTCGGCCGTTTTGGTGGCAAGCTTCTCTCCGCCGAGGTGGCCATGCGCCTCGCCGGCGCGCCAAGCAAAGTTCGCCAGAACGTAGGACTCGCCCTGATCCCACAGGCCGGCGTGGCGATCGGGCTCGTCGTCATCGTGCAAGACGACCCGCGGCTAGCCGCCATCGCCGACGTCTTCACGACCGTCGTGCTCACGGTCGTCACCGTCAACGAGATCATCGGCCCACTGTTGACGCGTTTCGCACTGACGCGCAGCGGCGAAGCCGGGCGCGACCGAACACGCTTGATCGACTTCATTGGCGAGGAGCACATCGTCACGGATCTGCACGCAACGAGCATGGAAGACGCCATCGAACAGCTCACGACGGTGCTCATAAGCTCGCACCAACTCCCCAAGTCCAGCACCGCCCCGCTGCTCGAGTCGGTCCTCGCACGGGAGGCCGACGTATCCACGGTCCTGGGTGGCGGCCTCGCGATCCCGCACGGCGTACTCGAGGACGGCGAAGAGATGCTCGGTGTCATGGGACTCAGCAGCGACGGTCTTTCCCTTCCGTCGCCGGACGGCAAACCGGTCCATTGCATGGTCTTGCTAGCGACCCCCAAAGGACAGCGCGATCGACACCTCGAGGTCCTCGCCGCCCTGGCCCGCACGGTCGGCACGGACCCCCGCTTCCAGGAGCGCCTATTCCACGCCAAGAGCCCAGCGCACGCCTACGAGCTGTTGCACGGCGAAGAAGCCGACCGCTTCAACTACTTCCTCGAGGAAGAATAGAAGAAACGTGTCGTAGTCGTTTTTTCTATCAAGATCAGCGATCCGACCGGCCACGGACTATGGTGCGGTCGTATTGGGAGCAAGGAGGATCCAATGAACCGATCGTTCGTCGCGCTGCTCGCCACGGCAGCGCTTTCCCTGGTCTCTGCGACTCGCTCCCAGAGGATGACACCGGTCTCGCCGGCTCCCCTGCCGATCGATCGAGGCGAGGCCGCGCGATTCCTGACGCAAGCAACCTTCGGCCCGACGACGGCCGCCATCGACCACCTGCTTGCGCTCGGGAGCTTCGAGGCCTGGATCGACGAGCAAATGCGGCTCCCCGCAAGCAAGCAGTTGGCTCGGACCAAGGAGCTCAACCGGCGCATGTGCCAATCGACGGCGCAGATCGATGGGGAGTTCGATCTCGCGCGCCACAATGCTTGGTGGGAGACGGTCCTGCACGGCCGCGACCAGCTGCGCCAACGCGTCGCACTTGCGCTCAGCGAGATCTTTGTCGTGTCCGAGAGCGGGCCACTGCGTTATTCCCAATATGGCCTGGCCAGTTACTGGGACACGCTCGCAGATCACGCACTGGACAACTACCGACAGCTCCTCGAAGCCGTGACGCTGCACCCCGCGATGGGGATCTACCTGAGCATGTTGCGCAATGAGAAGGCCGACACGGTGCGCAATATCCGCCCGGACGAGAACTACGCCCGCGAGGTCCTGCAGCTGTTCAGCATTGGCGTCTGGGAACTCAATCCGGACGGTACGCTGCGATTGAAGAACGGCAAGCCGATCGCGACCTACGATCAGCGGACCATCCTCGAGTATGCCCGTGCCTTCACCGGCTGGAACTTCGCCAATGTCCCGTGGAATGCTTGGATTGGCAATGGCGATCGGACGCGCCCAATGGTGCCAATCGAGAAGTTCCACGATCGTGGCAGCAAGGTCCTCCTCGGCGGCAAGCGGGTCGCGGCAGGCACGGACGCGCGGACCGAGCTGGGGCTCGTGCTCGACAGCATCGCCACACACGCCAACGTCGGGCCATTCGTGTGCAAGCAGCTGATCCAACGACTCATCACCAGCAACCCGACGCCCGGCTACGTGCGGGACATTGCCCAGGTCTTCGCCGACAATGGACGAGGACAGCGCGGCGATCTCGGGGCGGTCGTGAAGGCCATCCTACTGCACGCGGAAGCGCGGCGCGGACCGCAGCGCTACCCGAAGCGCTTCGGCAAACTGCGCGAGCCACTCCTGCGAATGACCCATGCGTTCCGAGCCTTCGACCTGCAGCAAGTCACGCGGCAGGGAGCATTGTGGACCCACAAACTATGCGGTCAGCCGACCTACCACATCTATGGCTTTGCGGGCATGGCCCAGTCCATCGCCAACCTGTCGACCGCGGTCGGCCAGGCACCGCTGGCGGCTCCGACGGTGTTCAGCTTCTTCCGGCCGGGATTCTCACCGAGAGGCGCTCTGCGCAAGAACAAACTGGTCGGACCGGAGTTTCAGTTGGCCAGCGAAAACCAGGTCGTCCGCATCGCCAACCTCCTCAACTTTCATATTCAGGATGCGATGCCGATGCGTGGCATCAACCCGCGCGGGGCACAGTTCAGCTGGCTCGAGCTGGCCAAGGAAGAAAAGC
>CAYSWE010000147.1:0-9888 GCA_964434515.1 uncultured Phycisphaerales bacterium
GCGCCGTCGCCGCTGGCAAGCCGGAACCAGCGATTCGCCAGCATCGAGTCCTGACAGCGCGCATCCGTGAGTTCTTCGGTGACCGCATCCGGCCACAGCGCCCGCACGGTCGCGAGGTAGCCCTGCTGCCCCGTTCCGATCAGAGGGACGGACACCGCGCCGGCCAAAGGATCGGCAACCAGGGCCACGAGCCGAGCGACACGCGAAGGCGGCTCGTGTCCACCCAAGCGCACCAGGATCGCGGCCGCGGCGCGCCCGCGAACAAAGTCGCGTGCCTGGCGCCAGACCCAGTCATCGAAGCCGCCATGCGACAGGCGTGCGTCGATCTGTTGCATGCCGAACAACGCGGGTGGAAAGGACGACGCGAGCGCCTCGCCGGCGATTCCGGAGCGCGGCACGGACGGCGTGGTCCCGGCCCGCCAAGGCACGCACCCACGCGTGCATGCGGAACGAATCGGCAACGGACCACTGGCCACGACAAACGCGCCGGCCCGCCGAGCCTGATCGACCAGCCCATCGAGCTCGGCACGGCCAAGCCCCGCTGCCGGCAAGACCTGGACGCCGGCCGCGGGGAATGCGGGCAGCGCGCGGAAGAGAGCGCCCAACGGCGCCGGCTCCGCCGCGACGAGCAACGCGGCTCCTGCCCGGTCACACTGAGCGACCGTCCGCTGCACCAGCTCCCGCGACATTGGGTGTCGGTCACCAGGTTCGATCGAGACAAGGTCCACGCCGGACGCGAGCGCGCTGCGCAGCGTCGTACCCGCGAGCGCCTCGGTACTGAGGCTGACGCCGACCGCGACCGGCGTGCCGGGACGCACCGCGACGTTCGGCGATGCTGCAACCCAACGATCAGTCGAGCGGTCGGGCGGCACGTGCTCGAACCGAACGACGCGCGGCTGCTCGACCGTCGGGTCGAGCCAGGCCCGGATCTTCGCCAGCGCCGCGCCCAGCGCCGTGGCCGAAGACTCGCGCGACCGAGCGAGGCCGAACGTCACCACGCGGCCGGCGCCCAGATGCCACGCCACGACAGCAACCCCAGGGATGTGTGGGCCAGCCGACGCGCGCAACTCGGCCCAGAGCTGCCCGTCGCCCAGTGCATCACGCGCGAACGTGGCGTGCTCGATGCGCAGGATGGGCCCGCGGACCACCTCGGTTCGCTCCGGGCAGGACAGCTCGCCGCGTCCTTCGGGTGACCACTCCAGCCGGTAGGCGATCTGCGAAGCCGGCAGCTCGCCGCGCAGGCCCGTGCGCTGCACTCCGATCCGCGCCGGCTGGGTGGCAAGACCGAGATCCAACGCGAGCTCAGCAGCATAGCCGCGTAGCAACAGCCCACCGCCATGCACCACGTGGGCGCGCAGGGCCTGCACGAAGGCTCGAGCGCGCCAAGCCTTCGGCAACGTACGACTCCGGCTGACCAACTCGACGATGCCCGATCCGCCGAACCGACCGGCCGGCGTGCCCGTGTCCACGCAGGCGGACCCGGCTGCAACGAGAGCCGCCATACTCACGACCAACTCCCGGCAGAGACAGCGCAAACTCCGAAACATCATGCCCCTCTGATCGACCCAGACGCCCCGACAGCTTCGGTAGAAACCTTCCTTCGCACAGACCTGCCCGCTATCCTCCGGCCATGTCTGAGATCATCGACGTTCACGGCCGTGAAATCCTCGACAGCCGCGGCAACCCCACGCTTGAGGTCGAGGTCGTTCTCGATTCGGGCGTGCAGGCGCGCGCCGCTGTCCCGTCCGGCGCTTCGACCGGCGCTCACGAAGCGTTCGAGCTACGCGATGGCGAAGATCGCTACAACGGCAAAGGCGTGCAACGCGCTGTCGAAAACGTCGACGGCGAACTGGCCGAACACGTCGTAGGAATCGACGCCAATGAGCAAGCACACATCGACCAGCTCATGTGCGCCGCCGACGGCACGGAGAACAAATCGCGGCTCGGTGCCAATGCAATTCTCGGAGTCTCACTCGCCATCGCCAAGGCGGCCGCCGAGGAGGCCAAGCTTCCGTTCTATCAGTATCTCGGCGGCCCCAACGCACGCCGGTTGCCGGTGCCCATGCTCAACATCCTCAACGGGGGCGCGCACGCCGACAACAGCGTCGACATCCAAGAGTTCATGATCATGCCGTTCGGTGCGACCACCTTCGCCGAGGCCATGCGCATGTCCTGCGAAGTGTTCCATGCACTCAAGGCGGTGCTGACGAGCAAGGGACTGTCCACCGGCCAGGGCGATGAGGGTGGCTTTGCCCCGAACCTCTCCTCCAACCAGGAAGCCATCGAAGTCATCCTGCAGGCGATCGAACGCGCTGGTTATCGTCCGGGCGACGACGTCCGCTTGGCGATCGATGTCGCCGCGAGCGAGATCTATCGCGACGGCAAGTATCGATTGGCGAGCGAAGACCGGACGCTCGACGCCGGCGGCATGATCGAGATCTACGAAAAATGGGTCGAGGCCTATCCCATCTTCTCGATCGAGGATGGCCTCGCCGAGGACGACTGGGCCGGCTGGCGTGCCATGACCGACCGGCTTGGAGACAAAGCGCAGATCGTCGGCGACGACATTTTTGTAACCAACGCGGCGCGCGTGCATCGTGGACTGGATGAGGGCGCCGCCAACTCGGTGCTGATCAAGGTCAATCAAATCGGCACGCTGACCGAAACGCTCGATACGATGGAGCTGGCCACGACCAACGGCTGGACCTGCGTCATCTCGCACCGATCCGGCGAAACGTCGGACACGACAATCGCCGATCTCACGGTGGCGACCGGAGCCGGCCAGATCAAGACTGGCGCACCGAGCCGCTCCGAGCGCGTGGCTAAGTACAATCGGTTGCTACGCATCGAAGAGGAGCTCGGCGACGTCGCAATCTACGGGTTCGCCGGAATCGCCGGCGTCGCGCCACCCGCGACAACCGAAGTCTGAGGTCAGACAACGCATGGACGCACGCACACGTCGGAACCGAGTTCTGCTCCCATTCGGGTTCACGCTGGTACTGTGCGTCGCGACCCTCCGCTTTCTGATCGGCGATCTGCCCAGCGCAGTGGCCGATTACCGAGCGGCACAAGCAAGGCTCGAGCAGCAGCGGGTTTCGTACGAGCGCGTCGTGGCCGATCGCAACGACAAGGCAGTCGAGCTCGTCGCCTTGCGTCGGGATCCGCAAGAGGTCCTGCGTGCGCTCGAGGAAATCGGCATCCGGCCGCCCAAGGTCACTCCCCCCAACGAACGCTGATGTCCACGCGCATCCGAGTGGCTTCCTTGGCGGCGGCATGCGTGGTCAGCGTCTTGTTCTCGGTGCCCGCTCAGGAAAAACGCGAGGCCGAGTCCAACGACAGTTTCGTGCGGCTCGCCGCACCCGCAGAGCGGCGGCGGCTACTGCACGGCCTGGAGCTGCTGCGCGCCGGCGACGCCGAGCAGGCGCTGGAACGGCTGCTTCCGGCCCTGGTCGCAGCCAAGGCGCCGCCGCAATTGCCGTGGGGCACGCGCGAGACCCGGGCCTTTGACGAGCTCCTGCTCGACCACCTGCGTGCGGCGAAGCCCGCGACGCGCCAGGCATTCACCGGGCGTTTGCAGAAAGACGCGGCCGCGGCGCTCGGTCGAGCCGGCGCGGACCGGCGCGTGCTGCGGGCCATCTTGGCTGCCTTCCCGGCGACGGATGCGGCGATCCGCGCACGCCGGCGGCTGGTCGACTTCGCCATCGAGGAGGGCGACTGGGTGGCGGCTGCGTCTTGGGCAGCTCGCCTTCCGCCTGACAAGACGCGCGCGGCGACGATCCATTCGCTGGCTGAAGCGAGCTTGGCGGGAAGCCCGTGGCCGTACACGGGAGGCGGTGTCGACGGATTGCCTCGGCCCAAGGTGCTGGCCAAGCCCAAGCTGCCCCAGCCCACGCGGATCGGCCAGTGGCCGCTGCGTGGTCCGTTCCTCGGGCCGCTTGCCGGCGGTGTCGTCGGACGCGATGCGTCGGGCAACGAGCTGGCCGTGTTCCAAGATCCGATCGGCCTGCTCATCGTCCGCGGGAACGGCGAGCGACCCGCGCTGGAGCGGCTGGACCTTGCCAGGCTCACTTCGAAGCCACCCAGTCTGATGCAGCGCGCGGCACATCCCTGCATCCTTGGCACGCGGCTGTTCGTCGTGCACGGCACGACCCGAGGAACTGGCGGAGCGGAGGCTGGCGGCGCGGAACTCCTTTGCATGGAGCGTAGCAAGGAGTCCGAAGGCTTCGCGATCGCGTGGCGCTGGTCGCCCGACCTGGCCAAGGCGAGGTTGTTCCCCGCCCCACTGGCTACGGAGCGACGCTGCTTCGTGATGTTCTCGGTGCGCGAAGACCGCCTGCACCAACGAGTCTCGGTGGCGTGTGTCGACCGACACGGCAAGTCGCTCTGGTCGCGCTTTGTGGCCAAGGGTTCGCCGATCACGGGCGAGCCGCTGTTGTTCCGCCAGGAGGCCGTGCAACAAGCGCCGCTGCGACCGGCGCCCTGCGTGCTGGCTGGCGGGCGGCTCATCGTCGCGACCGGCGTCGGCGTCCTGGCCGCGCTCGATCCACTCGACGGCAAGATCGTCTGGACGTTCAAGACCGCGCGGCTCAAGGCGCTCGGCACGACGCGATCCGCGTGGTCGCGGGCGCGGCTCGCGGCGACTGGCGGGCTCGTCTATGCAACGCCATCGGACTCGACGTGGAGCTACCGGTTGCGCCTCCATCCGGGATTGGCGGACGTGCTCGACGGGTTACCAACTGCAAAACGTAACCTCGCGCAGTTTCTCGGCGTCGTCCCCCGCTGGAATGCAAGCTACTGGATGCGCATGGGGCTGCGCGAGACCGGTCCACTGCGCTACCTGCTGGCACGCGAGACGGGCCGGCCCGAGCGCTACGACGCCCCACCACTGCAGCCCGACGAACGGCTCGAGGTGCCGCCGCTGCTCACCGAGCGGACCCTGGTAATCGCGACGAACCGAACGCTCTACACGCTGGATCTCGAGCGCGACCTCTACTACGAACGAGCGTTCGAACTCACCTCGCCCAGACGAGCGGGCTTCGGCCCGGCAGTGCCGTTCGACGGCGGCGTGCTGTTCGCAAGCGCGGCCGGACCGCTGCTTTGGCGATGAGACTGTCCGGCTTTGCCATCGTCCTCGCGCTTGCCGGATGCACAAGCACGCCGCAGCGCAGGTGGCGCACTCTGTTCGATGGCCACAGCCTCGCCGGCTGGACGCCAACCGAGTTTGGCGGAGAAGCCGAGGTGCGGGTCTGCGACGGACGCATCGTGCTGGGTTGCGGCAGCCCCATGACCGGGATCACCTATGCCGGCCCCGACGCGCTCCCCACGGCCGACTATGAGATCGAGCTCTCGGCAACGCGGCTCGACGGTAGCGACTTTTTCTGCTGTCTGACGTTTCCCGTAGCAGAGAGCCACGCCTCGCTGGTCGTCGGCGGCTGGGGCGGCGCGCTCGTCGGGCTGTCGAGCCTCGACGACGAGGACGCCTCGCAGAACGAGACGCAAACGCTCATGCGCTTCGAAAACGGGCGCCCCTATCGCATTCGTCTCCGCGTAGAGCGCCGGCGCATTCGGGCGTGGATCGACGACAAGCCCGTCGTCGATGTCGACACGACCGGTCGAAGGGTCGGCATTCGCCCGGAGGTCGGTCCATCGAGACCGCTCGGGATCGCCTGCTTCACCTGCACGGCCGCACTCGAGGGCATCCGCCTAACCCGCGACGACTTGCCCCACGACGACGCCATGCCAGGAACGTTTTGATAGTAAAAATGACTCTGACACCTTATTGCGCCCCCTATTTCCCCGTGTCGATCTCGCCGAAGCGGAAGCCACTGCGGGTCGCGACGAGGACGGGAAGCGTCACGCCGAGTTTGCCGTTGGGTAGATTGTCGAGCGCTGCGGGTGCGTTGTTGCGCAGGATGTCGATGGCGAATCTACGCGGCACGATGCCGAGGAAGCCGGCCACCTCGATGCGCTTGCCCGCCGCGCGTTCGAGTGCCACGAGAAACGGCTTGGCTTCGGCAGAGCTGCACTCGAGGATCAGGCCGACTTGCTCCAGGTCCGGGTGCTCCGCCCAGAACTCACGCGCTTCGGCGACAAGCACCTCACGGTTGCGCTCGATCAGGTCGTACGAAAGCTGCTGGTCTTCGAAGTGCTCGAGCGGGTCACTCATGAGGCTCACAGTCTACCACGAAGTCCGATGAACCCTCCCGATGGTGGACGCAAGGAGCGCTACTGCTGGGTCACCGGCCTCAAACCAGAGAAGGCGGACGACTACCGTGCGCTCCATGCCGACCCGTGGCCTTCGGTCACCGCACAGATTCGGGCGTGCCACATCCAGAACTTCTCCATCCACGAGATCCAGATCCACGGTGACCTCTACCTGATCGCCTACTTCGAATACACGGGGAGCGACCTCGCGCAAGACCTGCAGCGGATGGCCGACGACCCCGAGACGCAACGCTGGTGGCGCGAGACCGATCCGTGCCAAAGCCCACTACCGCAGGCCGCCGCCGTGCAAAAGGTTTGGGCCGAGGCCAACGAGGTGTTCTACCTCGAGTAGCGCGCCTGGCCACGGATGGCGACATCCTCTGGCATCCGGAATCAAGGGAGTTGCTTGAACATCTGCGCCCCCAGGGTGCGGACGATGGGACCGGGGAGTCCACGCCAGATCTTCTGGTAGACACCGAGTTTTGGGTTGTCCGGCGTGAAATCGGGTAGCTTGCCGCCTTCGCCCAGGTGGTACTGATAGGCAAGCGGCTCGGCAACGAACCCCATGTTCTTCTTGAAGCGCGCGGCGCCGCTGTCGCGGCGGCTTCGACCAAAGTCGAAGCGCGCAATCCCGCGTTCGCTGGCCCACTCCATGAGTTTCCAATACATGAAGTTGTTCACGCCGAGCCTCGAATAACCCGGTAGCCCACCCGAGTAGTACGGCAGGATCGTGTTTCCGTGCAAGAAACTCAGCACCGCGGCAATCGGGGTTCCGTCCTCGAGCCGCACCTGATGCATGACGGCTCGTTTGCCCAAACTACGCACAATGGACTCCACCATCGCTCGGGGCATCGGCGGGGATCCAAGGCCTTGTTTGTTGACCGCGAAGAGCCGCGTGAAGAGCGGTACATCCAAGGCCTCCACCAGCTGAAGACCTGCCTTGGCACCACGGCGCGCGTCGGCCCGCGACTTGCGCGGAATCTTGCCCAAGCACTCACCTGGATCCTCGGGAACGTCGCCGAGGAAGGTCACGTAACGATCGACGCCAGCAAGCTCGGCGCCGGCTACCTCGATCTCCCACGGCCGAATATGACGCAGCTCGAGGTAGCCACTTCCGGCGGCGTCCGCATCGCTGGCCGCGCGTTCGATCAGCTTCTGCGCGATATCGGCGTCGTCCGCGATACAGCCGCCGTAGACGGCGAACGGCATCGAGATCGTAACACGACCCAAGAAGATCGACTTGACATGAAAGGCTGGCAGGAATCCGACAACCTCGCCTGCACGTTCGGCGACGAGCAGTTGCGAATCCCGTTTGAGCACCTCGCTGACCATACGACGCCAACTGGACAGGTGAAACACCGTGCCACGCTCGTGTCGTTCCACGTAGTGGTCGAGCACGACCTCCTCGCCCGGCGAGGGGCGTCGCACGGCAATGGCCGCCGACTCCAGAATCGCCGATGAAAGCGCTGCCGGTGCAACGTCGGAGCCCCCCTCCGAACCAGCGCGGATCTCGGCCTGGGTCACGACCCGCTCGACCTTGTAGTCCTTCAGGTTCTTGGACTGGGTGAAGATGATGATCTCGCCAACGAGTCCGAACCCCACGAACTGGAGTCCAAACGAAACGAGCACGACGCCGACCAGCACGATCGGTCGCTGCTGGATGGAGCCCATGCCGAACAAGCGCTCAAAGAACGGCGGCAGCGCCAGGGCCAAGCCAAGCAGGATGAGAGCGAAGCCGATGATGCCGAAGAAGCGTAGCGGCTTGCGCGTAAACCGCGTGAGGAACGTGACCGCAAGAATGTCCAGCAGGCGACGCAGGTAGACGCCGAGCCCGAAGAAGCCGGTCTTACCCTTCTCTTCGAGGTGGCGCACCTTGACTTCCTGCACCTTGAACCCGCGCCGCGAAGCCATGATCGGCAGGAAGCGGAACATGTCGCCATAGAGGGCAACCTCGTTGAGCACGTCGCGCCGCATGACGCGGAAGTTGCAGTTGAGGTCGTGCAAGTCCACCCGTGACACAAGCCGCAAGAACCAGTTGAAGAAACTGGACTGCATGCGATTCAGCAGCGGATCGACGCGCGGGTGGCGCCAGGAACTCACTAGATCGGAGTCGGATTGCTCCAGGGCCTCCAACAGCGGAGCGAGCTCACGCGGATCCACCTGCAGGTAGTCCCAAGCCGTCACCAGGATGTCCCCCTGCGCATACGCCAACGCCGCCTTGAACGCGATGGACTCACCATGCCCGCGCCCCAGCAGAGTCAGCACGCGGACATCGTCGCGCTCGGCCTGGAACCGCTCGAGCTGCTCGAGCGGAGCACCGGCCACGCCATCGAGCACAAACACGAGCTCGCCGCGACGCCCCATGTCAGCCAGCACCTGGGAGTAGGCCTTGACCAAGACGGGAATCCGTGCCCCCGGATCGGTGACATGGATCAGGATTGAGATCGTCGGGCGTTCCACATCGGCGGTCGTCGGCGCCGGCGCCCCTTTGGTCGTGGTCGTCACGCGCGGCCCCCGGGATCCTCGAGGCGCTGCCCTGCGCCCGTGACAAAATCCGAAACGCTCACGGCAAGCTCGCAGAGCAATCCGAGTAAGAATAGGTTCAGCGCCGTCACGGCGGTCAGAACCGAGCTCGTCACTAGGCTGGTCTGCCAGATGTCGACGACCGAGAGCCGCCCATGGTCGTATTTGAGAAGGCCAACGAACGCAAACATCAGGGACGCGACGAACAGCGGAATGCTCACCAAACCAAAGTAGCGAACGGGGTGAGATGCAAACCGAACCAAGAGACGCACGACCAACAAATCCGTGAGCACACGAAGAATCCGACCGATGCCGTATTTCGACTTTCCGTAGCGACGCGCATGGTGGCGCACGGGAATCTCGCCGACGTGAGCTCCGGCACCTGCGGCCAACGCCGGTATGAACCGATGCATGTCCGAATAGAGATGGAGCTGGCGCACCACCCACTGCCGATAGGCCTTGAGAGTGCACCCCGTGTCATGAATGCGGACTCCGGTCACCGACGAGATCAGTCGGTTGGCAACGCGCGACGGCAGCTTGCGCGAGAACGCCCGATCCTGACGATCACGCCGCCAGCCACACACGATGTCATAGCCATCATCGAGCGCCCGGATCAACTCCGGGATGTCCGCTGGATCGTTCTGCAGATCCCCATCCAACGTCACGACGTAGCGCCCGCGACAGAGATCGAACCCCGCGGCCATCGCGGCCGTCTGGCCAAAGTTGCGACTGAGCAACACAACCCGGAGGCGAGGGTCCTCCGCCGCCAGCCGCTGGAGCAGTGCACGGCTACCGTCGGTCGAGCCGTCGTCCACGAACAGCACCTCGTAGTCCAAGCCACCTGGGGCCAGGGCGTTGCGAATCGCTGCGTGAAGCGGAGGGATGTTCTCGACCTCGTTGTAGATCGGGATCACGAGCGAGAGAGCGGGAACTCGGGCGTCCGACTCCGGCGCATCCAGATCAGCTTGTGACGAGTTCGCCATAGACCGGAGATCATCCCAGGCTACGCCTTGCTACACCACCAGGAACCAGACAGCCGCGGCAATCGCCCCGACCAGAAGTAGACCGAGCCCGACAGTCCGAACCGATGAGCGCCTGCGCTTCTTGGTCGGAAACTCGAGCACTTCCTGCATGCAGGCGGTCGCCGCTCTGTCCGCGGCC
>CAYSWE010000148.1:0-2269 GCA_964434515.1 uncultured Phycisphaerales bacterium
CAGCCATCGCCTTGAGATCGACCTTGCCGGCCTTGAGGCCCAGCGCCTTCAGGTTGGTGAGCACGGTCGCCGCGCCAATGCCCGGAACCTTCAACAGATCATCGGTCGTGCGGAACGCACCGTTCTTCTTGCGCCAGGCAACGATCGCCGCGGCCTTCTTGGGGCCGATCCCCTTGAGCTTCTCCAGCTGCGCGACGGTCGCCTTGCGAAGGTCGACCTTGACCATCTGCTTGACCTTCTGCGTGACCCTACCAGCCTGCCCAGGGATGGCGCGCTTGTGCTGTCCAAACGTAGGCATCGTCAGGACCAACGCGCTCATCAACATCGAACTCAGAATACGTTTCACTATCTCTACCTCTTGGGAAGGGCGCTCTCGAAAAGGTAAGAGATACGTTCGGGGCGCACGGCCCGGCCGAAGAAACACCTGGCCAGAGAGAATGACCTACGGCTGTGCGCGTGCGCCGCCCAATGCTTGCAACAGCGCATACTGGCCGGCGTTGTGGTCCGCAACCGCCACAACGAGGTTGGTGCGCGCGCGCGTCAATGCTGCTTGTGCATCCAGCACCTCCAGCACCGTCGTTTCGCCGGCGCGTTGGCGCGACTGCACGAGGGACAAGGCCTCGGTCGCAGCCGCGACTTCGCCACGGGCTGCCGCGGTCCGTGCCCGCGCCGCCTGGATTCCTGCCCGAGCGGCGGAAAGACTCGCTGAAACCTGCTGGCGGAGCAGCGTCTGGTGCAGCTCCGCGCGCAGAACCCGCTCACGCGCGGCCGCCGCCCGCGGTAAGACCCCGACGTTGAGCTTCCATTGCAGCGCCGCCCAGTAGTTGGTCTGTCCGTCGGTGTTGCCGAAGTTGAACCCGAACGATCCGTAGGATGCGCCAAGACGCAGTTCCGGAAAGGCCCAAGCAATCGACTGCGCAGACCGCTCGGAGCGACTCGCTTCGACTTCTGCGGCCGCGACGCGTAGCTCAGGCCGGCTGCCGAGTGCACGCTCGAGCTGCTTGGCAAACGGCTCATCCACATCCGCGAGCTCGATCAACTTGCCCGCATCCTCGATCTTGGGAACGAGCAAGATGTCGCCATCGAGCATAAGGAGGGCCGCAAGCCCAGCCGATGCAACCGCGGTGCGGCTCTTGGCCGACGCCACATCGCCACGAGCCTCGGCTAGCCGCGCACGCGCACGCGCGACGGCCGCCTGCAGACCGGCGCCCGCCTCGACCCGTGCCTGCTCCACGCTCAGGGATTCCGCCGCCGCCTTGACAGCGTCCTCCGCGATGCGAACGCGAGCAAAGTCGGCGACCAGCCCGAAGTAATGCTTGGCGACACGCTGGTAGGTCGCATTCGCAGTCGACGCGACACGCTCGCTCGCTGCGTGCTCGCGGTGTCGGGCGGCCTGCAGGGCGAATAGCGCCTCGGCCGGTTGCAGCACGAACTCGAGGCCACCGCCGAAGTAGCTATTCTGCTTCTTGACCTGCACGAACGTTCCCCGCGTAGCCTGCACGTCACCTTCGATTCGATTCAGCGAAACGATCGGGCGCAGCTCGGGCAACACCCGCGTCAGGGCCTCGGACGCAACATGTCCGGCCTCGCGCGCCCGTGATCGCGCGAGCTGAATCGGAACGGCCTGCTTGCCAGCAAGCCGCAGTGCCGTCTCGAGGTCGATCGGAAACGCCTCGGCGGTCGTTGCTGGGATCGGCTCCCGCGCCCCGCCCTGCAGCGGGGACCTCGCCTCGCGCTTGGTCGCGACGCCAGGCGTCGGTAGACCACCGGCGCGTGGCCGAGCGAGCCAATCCTCCGGCGCCGGGACGTCGTCGATCGTCGCGGTGTATGGGGTGCACCCCACCAAACACGCCAGCAAGATCGCCAATCGTAGGCTCACTTGGACGCCCTCACCTGGACGCTCTGCCCATCTTCCACCAGAGCCGCACGGATGACCTCCGCAGTGGCGTCAATCCCGCGAGTAATCTCGATCTGGATGCCATCGTCGCGACCGGTCTCGACCGGCACGCGTTTCGCCCGACCACCCTCCACGATGAAGACATAGGCTTTGCCAGCCTTGTCATGCCGCACGGCGCTCGCCGGCAAGGTGAGCCCCGACCCACCGGCCGCGAGCGAGACGTAGGCGGACATCCCTGGCATCAGCTTGCCGTCCGCGTTGTCGATGTCGATCTCGCACCACAGCACACGCGAACGAGACAAGGCGCCAGCCGTCCGGCTGACTTTGCCGTCGACCGGCGCGCCAGGCCGCGCATCGAACTCGATGTGCACC
>CAYSWE010000148.1:2279-9802 GCA_964434515.1 uncultured Phycisphaerales bacterium
CCGACGCCCTCGGCGTCGACCTCGAACCGGAGATGGGCGGGCCGCCGGGGGGGGACGCGCACCGGCGGGCCCGCTCGAATGAGCAGCGCGTCCCGCTCCGGCACCGGCACGCGGACACGCAGCTTGTCGGTGCGCTCGAGACTGAGCAGCACGGTCCTGCCCTTCTCGATGAGAGCTCCGGGATCTACGTTGCGCGCCGTGACCACGGCCTGCTCGAGAGGACAACTCAGCTTGGCGAACGCGAGCCTCGCCTCCGCCGCGGTCAGCATGGCCTCGCTGCTTGCACGACGCGCCTTGGCGCTTTCCACGCCGAGCCGCGCCGCCGCGACCTTGGCCTTCGTCCCTTCCAGTTCGGCCTCAACCGCGCTGGCGCGCGCCTTCGCCATGGCCAATCGCCCCTCGGCATCGTCGAGCTCGGCCTGTGTGACTCCGCCTTGCTCGACGAGCGCACGCTTGCGCTTGGCGATCACTTCCCCGAGCTTGACGTCTGCGGCACACACCGCGATCTGGGCCTCCACCTTCTTGACGCCGGCCTGGGCGACGAGCAAGGCCCCCTCGGCGTCGCCAATCGCCGCCTTGGCCTCGGCGACCGCCGAGCGTGCCGTCGCCACACCGGCGACGAGCATGGGCACGACGAGTTCGGCCAACGGATCACCTCGACGCACGCGCGAACCACGGTCCACGGCGATCGACGTGAGGTAGCCGGAAACGCGCGCCCGAAGATCCAGCCGTTCTTCCGCGACGAGCGTAGCCGGAATCCGCGTCGACTTGCGCCGCTGGGTCTTCGACAGCTTCGTCGTCATGACGAGCTTCTGGGCAGGAACGCCGCTCACCAGACCGACACAAAAAGTGAGAAGCAGCGGCGCGTGTGGCCGCAGAAGCAAACGCCGCATCCGGCTCATGAGAGAATCTCCTCGAGTTCAGGATCATTCGGACGGATCGCCAGGAAGCTGCCGAAAGCAGCGTAGAGAGCGGGAACGACGACCAACGCCAACACGCTGCCGCCGAGGACAGCGCCAAGGATGACGCGCGCCAACGGCGCATTGGCCTCGGCGCCTTCGCCAATGCCAATGGCCATGGGGACGAGGGCCGCCGCGGTTGTGAGCGACGTCATCATGACCGGCCGCAAGCGATCGCGTGCTGCGTCCTGGATCGCCTCCTTGACCGACGCCCCTTCGCGCTGTCGCCGCAATGCGAAGTCGACCAGCAATACAGAATACGCCACGACCATCCCTACCATCAAGATCACGCCCATGAATGCAGGAATGCCGAAGTTCGTCCCCGTAATGAGCAGCGCCGCGATCACTCCAATGAGTCCGAGCGGGACCGTGAGCATGATGACGAGTGGCAGGAAGAAGGATCGAAACTGCGCGACCATGACGAGGTAGACGAGCACCGACGCGATCACGAGGCCCGTGCGGAACTGGGCAAACGAGTCGTTCATGCTGGCGATCTCGCCACGCAACGTATACCCATACCCCTTGCCGCCATACTTCGACAACAAACCCTGCACCCGCTCGGACGATGCGAGCTTGGCCTGCATGTCGGCCGCGACGCTCCCGGTCGCCCGACCGCGCACGTTGGCGTAGACATCGATGGTCCGCGTGATGTTGCGATGGTCGACCACCGACGGCGCCACGGTCCGGGTGATCCGAGCGACGCTGCGCAGCGGTATCGGTGGACCATCGACGTCACCGCCCATCGCTGCCGTGAGCGGAATCGACTCCAAGGTCGCAATCGACTCGATGTCGCGCTCGCGGTACTGCACACCAATGAGGTAGTGGTTACCGTTCTTCGGGCTGATCCAAAAGCTCGGCGAGAAGTTGACGGACGAGTTCAACGCTGTGGCGACGTTCTTGATCACGTCCTCTTGTGTGAGCCCAAGCTCCGCGGCCTTGACGCGGTCTACCTCGATCTTGAGTGAGGGATAGTTGATTGGCTGCGCGACTCGAACATCGACAGCACCATCGACACCGCGAACTTCGTCGGCAATCGCCGTGGCAATCTCGTGAGAGATCTCCAAGCTCGACCCCTGAATCTGAAAATCGATCGGCGATGGCAAGCCGAGGTTGAGCGCCGCGGTCAGCATACCACCGGTATCAAACGCGAACTCGAGTCCAGGAAACGCCTTGGCAAGCCCCCGCCGCAGCACGTCGGCGTGCTGCTCCGACGTCTTGTGGCGCCCCTTCTTGAGCTGCACGAGCAAGAAGGCATCCATCGGCCCGGTGTTGGGCGTGTAAGCGGCCGGCCAATCATAGAGCACGCCAATGTTGGAGATCAGCAGCTTCAGATCGGACTCGGGATCGTTGTCAGCTGGATCGATGCTGCCAACCTTGTCGATGATGAACTGCTCGACCTGTTTGACGTAGGCCTCGGTCTTCTCCAACCGCGTCCCAACAGGCGCGCGCATCAGAACCGTAAACTGACCGGAATCGACCTTGGGGAACAGCTCCGTGCCAATGCGTGAACCGAAGAACAACATGACCCCCAGCGCGCCGAGTGCGAGGAGGATCACGAGGTAGCGCAGGCGAACGATTCCGCCGACGAAGGTGCGATAGACACCGGCGATGCGATCAAACAGGCCGCCGGCCTCGCGGGGCGGCCGCAGAAACTTCGCACACGCCACGGGAACAAACGTGATCGCCAACAGGAACGAAACGATGGTCGCGAACGTGACGGCGATGGCCAGCGGCGTGAACAGGTAGCGTGCCATCCCCGAGAGGAACACGACCGGATAGAAGACGACGATAAACGTCAGGGTCGAAACCAGCAGCGGCAGCCGGACCTCGACGGCCCCGTCGTAGGCCGCGCGCAGGCGAGTCTTGCCGAGCCGTAGGTGCCTGGTGATGTTCTCGACCACGACGATTGCCTGATCGACGAGGATACCGACTGCCAGCGAAAGCCCGCCGAGCGTCATCGCATTGAGCGTGTCGCCGGTGAAGAACAGGCCGGCGAAGGAACCGAGAACGGCCAAGGGTATCGCCGTCAGCACGATGATGCTCGAGCGCACGCTACCCAGGAAAAGCAGCACGATCAGAGCGACAAACACCGCGCCCAACAGGGCACTGTTGGTCAGACTCCGGATCGAGCCGCGCACGAACGCCGACTGATCCATGACGACGTCCATCCGCAGGTCGGCCGCCTTGGGACTGAACTCTTTGATGCGCGCCAGGATGCGGTCCTTCTTGCGATTGACCTCGTCGACGATGGCCAGCGTGTTGGCGCCAGGCTGACGATAGATTGGGATATAGACCTGCCGGCGCTTGTTGATGCGCACGATATTGGATTGGATCTGCTGCGAGTCTTCGACCTGACCGACATCCCGCACGAACACAGGTCCGCCCTTGTCCATGCGGAGCGGCGCCTCATTCAGATCGCTGACGTGCTCGACCATGGCGTTGGACAGCACGAGGTAGTCCATGTCACCAAGCTTTGCCGTCCCCGTGGGAACGAATGGATTCGCGCGTCGAATCCCGCGAACGACGTCCATGGGCGACATGCCGCGCGCATCGAGCTTGTCCTTGTCGACATAAGCAAGTATACGCCTCAGCACACCGCCATAGACTGCCGGAGCAATGACTCCGCGGATTGCCTGCAGCCGGTTGCGCATTTCGTAGTACGCAACGTCGTAGAGTTCCTTCTCGGTCATCGTCTCCGACGAGATCGACAGCAGGCAGAGCGGAACCGAGGCCGTCGGGTCAAACGGCATGACCATCGGTGGCAGCGTGCCCGGTGGCAGATAGAACATGTCGGAGACAGCGAGCGAGGTCACCTGCGACATGGCCGTGTCGGCGCCGATGTCCTCACGGAAGAAGTCCTTCACGATCGAAACCCCGAGCATCGACCGCGCCTCCTGGTGCTCGATCCCGACCGACTGCCCCGTCCAGCGCTCGAGTCGCGAGGTCATGTCGCGCTCGACGACCTCCGGTGGCATGCCGGGATACAAAGTCACGATCTGGACGGCAGGCGTCTTGAAGATCGGCAGAAGATCCGCCGGAATCCGCATGAGCGAGTTCGCGCCAAGCACGATGATCGTCAGCACGAAGACGACAACGACGTACGGATTCCGAAGCGAGGCGCGTACGATGTTCATGGGCCGATGGCTCCGAGGGTTTCGCGTTTGCCCTGCACACGCAGGAGGCGACAGAGCTTAGGGCCTGCGCAGGGATAAGTTCGCAGTTTCGATCAGGGATCGTCGAGTGCTCGGAGCTTTCCTGCGAGCCCGGGTGCTCGCAGCCATCCCTGCGCCCTCGCCGAACCAACTCAGGCGTGTCGCCTCGATTCGTGTGCGTTCGTCTCGCTCGGCAGTCGCTCCGCCTGGCCAGCTGGCTCCACTCGCCTACCCAGCACTGGCTCGCCCTCCGCCGTTACTGGCGGCCTCGTCAATACAATCAAACATGCGCCAACGCCGCCGATCGACGCAAGAAGAAGGCGGAACTCACGGCTCCGTGCAGCGATACCAGCCAGTCAACCGCAGTCACCGTCATGCATGATGGACAGCAAGGATGCAGCTCCGAAGAACACAATCGATCCCACCGCCGCACGACGATAGAGCGGCGTCATCAGTAGAGCACTTAGAAGCATCTCAAGAACAGCCGACCCGTAGTAGGTCCACTCCGGAATGGCATAGGTGCGGACGTAAGGCGAGACCAGCTTTCCTATCGAGAGGACAGCGAGCAAGACGGCCAAGGCAACCCGAAGTAGGGCTGCCGCATGCCAGCCCTCCCCGCGTCCCCAGAAAACTCGATCTGAAAGTCCGCTCCGAATCACTTCGCCCCCGCGTCGGCGGTCATCCGAATCAAGAACACGCGTTCGCCGTCATGGACGACGTCCTCCCCGGCGCGCAGAGTAAACATGGGACGGCCACAACCCGCCACGGCCACGCGAACCCGAATCTCAGAATCGGTCGACCATAGAGTGAATTGGCCTCTCACCGGTGTCGCATGCCTCACGGCGCTGCGGCCGGCGACCAGCCCTCTGTAGGATATTCCGCTATCCATGGGCCTTCTCCCGTCGGGCAGGAGGATCTGTATTCTGTACCGATGAGGGTTCTGCCAGGGCACATCGATCGTCTCGTGCATGCGCTCCAGCTTTCTCAGGAACGTCCGAAAGGCACCTTTCACGATTCGTCTGTTCGCTCGAATCCAAACCTCACCGTGAGGCAATCGGAAGGGTTGACCGAACGGAACCTTCCACTTGAACTGTTCACCTGCGACGACCATCGCAGCTTCGACGTTCGGGAACGCACCCGGCACCTCAGTGCCGGCCGTCGAGACCGCACGAAGTGTCACGAGACAGGTGCGGTCAACGCCGCCCGCCCCGAGAACGACGCGCCACGGCGCTCTGATCCCGACAAGAGGCTGCACCGGCACAGCGACCTTGCTGACACGACCCGATCGCCCGAGCACGACAAGTCGTAGTTTTCGTCGTACGCGATCGCCACCGGCCCAGCCGTTTGCGAAAACGTGCGAACCTGGAAATCTCGTGGCTAAATCCCGCCGCGCTCGGAGCACAGGCAGCGCTTCTCGATACGATCGCGGGCCCACAAACGGCGAGACCTCGCCGCGATCACGGCGAACCGCGACGATCTCCTCTCCCACGAACTCGACCGCTACTCCCACGATCTCCCGAAGTCGGACGACAACCGGAGCGGACGGAACCCGCACCTGCAGGCACTCGACGAGGTTCTCGATCTGATACCCCACCCCAGGACCCACCTTGATCCAATACGTGCCGTCGACGAGAGACGAGAGCACCAGGCGCCCATCAGCTTCTGACACACCCGACGCGAATCTGGCTCGGCCTGTAGAAGATCGGGCGTAGAACGACCCCTGTTCCGCCAGCTCGTAGTCACCGGCAGACAACCCTCGAGGCGAGAGCGCAACTGAAACACCATGGACCGGCCGACCGTCGAGCGTCTGCATTCGAAACTCCTGGCGTCCGGCTCGCGCAAGCACCACGCGATATTCCTGACCGACTGCCGGGGCATCGAGGAAGGCTGGAACATACCCCGCCTTCCAGACGGCGACGCCCACTCCTTTCGGAGGGACACTCAGGGCGGCCTGTCCCGAGGCGGACGTAGTCGCGAGCGAACGGTCCCGCCCAAACGCTCCGTCGACGGAGGGGTACACTTGCGCTTGGGCCAACGGCCTGTGTTGCTCGTCCACCACCAGGATAGAGACGCGCGCATCGGCGTCGGCTGTCGGGATGCGTGAAGCTGGCAAATGCATGGGCGCTACGGGCGAGCCGACATCGCGGATGAGCGGCCCGGCCGTTCGGGCCGGGCGATCGTCGTCACCGACTGCACGGATCGCAAAGATGACTAGCGCTACCAGCACGGCAGCGCAGAGAAGCAGTATCCCCGGCGAACGCCGCATCAATCCGCACCACCTACTTTGAGATCCGGTTGGCAAGCTTGCTCGATCTGGATCATAGAGCTGGCGAAGGAACGTCGTAGCAATCGCAAAGAGGATAGAAGTTTCCCGGACTTGGCATGAAATCCGTACTGTCACTGATGGACATACATTCCATGTCCAAATCGGGAACACAATCCCCGTTCTGCAGGCAGTAGAAGTCGACGATAACTCCGCCATCGACCTCAAGACCAGCCAGGCATGGATCCTCCGACGTGCTCCCCTTGCACTTGCAGATCGTCACAGGGGCGCCGAAGGGGCTGCCAGACCAAGTCCCATATTCCCATGATGTCGTGCAGGAAATCTTCTGCGCACACCCAAGACTGACCCAGCCCGGAAGCGCCGCTAGGGTCCCCGCAACGATGAACAGGATGAGGGCAAGAACGGCGAGCTTACGAATCATGAGAACGTCGTCTTCCTTGGACTGCCGAGGGTGGCAAAGTTACCCATCCCAACGATCCACAACAATGATAAACATGCAACAACATATGAGTCGGACAAGCGGCCTTCGGTGGCCCGGCCCGAGGTGCCTTGGGCCATCCGAGCCAGGAGAAACGGGCTCGCGCGCTCCCGAGGCAACGGCAAGTTCGCAGAACACATCGTTGCCGCCGGTGCCAGCACGTCATGCTGCGTCGTCGCGTAGTTCGTCGACGGGTAGCGCGTGTTCCGACGGCTTTGAACCTCGACATCAACTTCGGGACGAACACCGAGCAGCACGTCCTTCGCGCCGGCATTCGGACCCAATGGGGTCCTTCCGATCGATCCCGGAAATGCAGAGGATCTGCGCGTGGCCGCTAAAAAGCGAAAGGCCTCCAATGGAGGCACACGGGTGAGATCGCACCCGCGCAGGAAGGGCGGGCAGTATGAATGCACCGCCCCAGTGAGGCTCCACCACCCGCCGCCGCACGCTGTCGTGTCTAACGCTCTTCGGCACTCGCATGCCAGCGCCACTGGCACGGCTGTTGGCGGCCGCGGCCGATCATTCAATTTGTCGTGTCACACGCTCTCTGAGCGGCCCATCTCACGCTACATGGCACAAGTCTCACGGTCTCACGATCTCACGGCTCCTCAGACCTGATGACAGAAGAGTCGCTAGATCACACTCTCACA
>CAYSWE010000149.1:0-9762 GCA_964434515.1 uncultured Phycisphaerales bacterium
CAGTGCGTCTCGTTGGACGCGATGTCGAGTAGGCGAGAACGCCTGGTCGGGTTTCCGCCATCGATCGACGCCGCTTGCAGCAGCTTGGTGCTCGGCTCGGCGCCGAGCGTGCGCTCGCTCGAGCGCGTCGAGTACTACGGCCATCCGCAAAACAACTTTTGGCCATTCATGGACGAGCTACTCGGCATTCCGCGCGGCCTTCCCTATCACGAACGCTGTCGCATGCTGCGCGAACGCGGTGTAGCGCTGTGGGATGTCGTGCATCGCTGCCGCCGCGAACTCTCGGCCGACGCAACCATCGCCGACGTCGAGGCCAATGACTTTGCGCGCCTCTTTCGCGCGTATTCGGCGCTCCGCGCAGTGTTCTTCAACGGCTCCAAGGCGGCCGAACTCTTTGCGAAACTCGTGCGCCCCACACTCGGGGAGCTCGCCGCCGCGATCGAGTTTCACCGACTCCCGTCGACGAGTCCTGCCAACGCGAGTCAGTCCCGAGCCAGCAAGCTTGCCGCCTGGCGGGTGCTCTGCGCGGTCTAGACCTAGCTCACAGGCGCTGCTCGGCGGTCCGGAGTTGGTCGATGCCGAAGCGGGCATCGTCCTTGCGTGCGTCGTCTTCGAGCTGTTGCTCGAACGTGCCGAGAGCCTCGGCGAACCCGGTTGCCGCGTCGGGCTCGCCGGCCCGGTCTGCTGCCAACGCACGGAAGCCTTGGCCAAGCAGCACGCCGAAGGCACTGTCGTCGCCGTCGGCCGCCTCGCGCGCGTAGTCGGTCGAGCGATCGAAGCTGGCGCGCGCCGCCGCCGCTTGGCCAAGCGCGAGCTCGTGCACACCCTTGGCCCAAAACGCCATGGAGCGCGGGCCGGCCGGCTTGTCGAGTTGTTCGCGCCAGCGGATGCAGTCCTCGGCTGCCGCGAGCCCGGCCTCGTAGTGACGCTGCTCGCGCGGCCTTGCGTCCTCAGGCCAGCAGTTGGCGAGGTCGGCAGACAGGTTGTAGGATAGGACGTTGGCCGCGTCGGTCCGCTTGGCGCGTGTCGCCGGCTCGTCCTCGAGTTCCGCCTGGCGCAGGCACTCACGGATTCCGGCCTTCACAACGGCGATGTAGTCGTCGAAGTTGTGCCCCTGCCACTCCTCTTGGACGATGCCCTGGCGCGCAAACATGTAGAGCACGCGGCGCTCGAGCGGATCGGAAAACTCCTCGATCCTCTGTACCGCGGCAGCAGCGCCATCCGTCTCGAGGGCATCCCGCAGCGTTGGCCAGTGCTTCTGGAAGAAGTCTCGTTGCTGTTCGTAGGTGTTCATCGCGGGATTCCCGATAGGCTGAGCGCTGTCATACCCTGTCGAGGCCGGTCTCTGCAATCTATGGAATTACGAGCACAACGCATCTTTCGACTGGTCGTCGGTTCCGTCACTCTGGCGTTGGTCGTTTGGGGGCTGGTCTCCATTCTGAACGTTCTGAGCCACGGTTCGGATTCGAATCGATTTCGAGTGCACGTCCTGTTCAAGGATGTCCAGGGACTTCAGGTCGGGAGTCGCGTCGTGCATCGCGGCATGGTGATCGGCGAGATCGCTTTGCTCGAGTTCGACGCACAGTCCGGTCGAGTGCGCGCGCTCGTTACCCTTGAGGACAACGCCAAGTCGCTCGTCCGGACGACGAGCCAGTTTTGGATTGTGCGCCCGCGCTTCACGGGCCTGGCGCGGAGCGTCTCGGGTCTCGATACGCTGATCAAGGAAAGCTATGTCCGCCTGCGCGTGCCTGACAACGGGCAGCAGTTGAGCGCTGGCGAGGAGTTGCTCGGGCTCGAGCGGCCGCCCGAGGATCTTGCTGAGGATGACCTCGACGATCCGATGGTCGGGGACCTGCTTGCCACGCTGGTCTTGCCCAGCTCGCATGGACTGCGGCCGGGCAGCGGCGTGACGTTTCGTGGTCAGGATGTTGGCGAGGTCCGCAGCGTTCGGCTGTCGAACGATGGAAACGGCGTGCTCGTGCGTTTCCGCATCGTTCGCGCGATGCGTGCCAACGCCCGGGACGACAGCAGGTTTTGGGTCGCCCGGCCGATCTTGCAGGGCAACCTGCTGACCGGGATGACCGTGAGCAGCCTGGGTAGTCTCTTACGGACGGGGATCGAGTTTGACTCACCACGCGGCCCGTCGAGCGAGCCGCTCGCCGATGGCGCGGTCGTCGTGGGTAGGCGGACGCCACCGACCCGCGCGTCGACATGGGATGGCCGCCACGTCGCCCATGGTGCGGCGGCTGCGGTCGCCGGGGATCGCGCCACGCGCCCGTCGCTGCTCTCACCGTGGGTCGCGGTGCGCTACCGCGCGATCGAGAAGGATACGTTCTCTGCGAACGATGTGATCACAGCATCGGGTGCGGGCGTGCTGTTTGTCAATGCGCGCAACGAACTCTATGTCATCACGGCGCGCAGTGCTTGTGACGGAAGTTTTCTGGTCGAGGGCCATTGGTACGACCGCGTGCGCATCGCCGACGAGCGGATCCGGGTCGTGCTCGACGATGGCCGCGTTTGGCCGGTTCGTCGCGTGTGGGTGGATGGTGACAACCGCGATATCGCCGTGCTGCGCGTGCAGACGCCGGCGAATGCACCGCCGCCACCGCTTCCACCGCCGAGTTCGTATCTCGACTTTTCTCGGGAGAAGGTTCTCAGCAAGACGCAGCCCGGTAAGGAGCCGCCGTTCCTGCTTCGCGACGACCAGCACGCGTTTGGTGTGCTTGGTCACGCCAAGTTCAAGCCGTCGGAGCGCACGGCCATTTCCCTGCATGCCGTGCCGCAGCATCTCCGACCGCGACCATGACGACAAAGGCCATGACGGAGACCCGCGGCGCGTCGCTCTCGTTCGCCGGCTACTCGTTTGGGTTTCGAAACGGCGGTTCGATCGATTGGATTGTGCACGATGTTCGCCTCGAACTCGCGGGCGGACAGTTCTATCTCTTGAGCGGACCGAGCGGAGTCGGCAAGAGCACGTTGATCGATCTGCTCGCTCGAGAAGTCGATCCTGCTTCGGCCGGATGGGTGCAGCGTGGTCGACGCAGCGTCGATGTCCCCGGGCGCAAGCGGCCGCGCGTGGCTGCGCTCTTCCAACGCGACGGCCTGTGGGACGATCTCACGGTCCAGGAGAACGTTCGATTGGCGGCGCGTGGCGACGTTGCGAGGACGCAGGCGCTGCTCGAGATGGTGGGACTGCCGGATCCGCCCGAGTTCGTCGCGCAGCTGTCGGGGGGGCAGCGCAAGCGCGTGGCGTTGGCGCGCGCGTTGGCGCTCGAACCCGATCTCATGTTGCTCGATGAGCCGACGGCAGGGCTCGACCCGCCGTCGACCCGGCTCATCTTCGATGCGCTGCGCAACGTGCACGAGTCGGCGCGCGGTTCGATGACGTTGATTCTGTGCACGCACGAGATCGACGAGGCGCGCAAGCTGTGCGATGCCGAGGTGCGCTTGCCCGGCGAGGGCCGGCTCGTTCTGCTGGGTGGGCCGATTGCCAACGAGTCCTCCAACCTCAAGACGACGCGCGGCTCGCGCCTCAAGGCGTTGTCGATGGCGCCGCTCCTCGGTGTCGCGAGCGTGGTCACGAGTTTCACCGAGACACTCGCCGCTCTGGTTCCGGGCCAGCCGCTTCGATGTCTTGCCAGTGGGGTTCGCCAGTTGCTCTCGTTGCTGCCGTTTCTGGTTCTGGCCGGCACGTTCCTCGGCGCGCTGGCGCTGCACTTCGTCGTCGGCAATGACCCCCTGCACGGCGCGCTTGCCACGGAGCTCCTCAAAGGCACGGGCAAGGTGCTCGTCGCCGTGCTCGTGCCGCTCTTGGCCTCGCTGCTCTACGCAGCGCCCGCCGTCGCCGGGACCCTCGCGCGCGTTGGCAGCATGTCGCGCGACCGACAACTTGCGGCCTACCGGGCGTTGGGGAGGTCGGTGCGCGTCCAAGTCCTGTCGCCGCTCCTTTGGGGGCATCTCATTGCACTACCGCTAACCATCTTCGGGGCGATCATCGGGGCGACTTACGGCGCCTTCGTCGCGGAGACGCTGGCGCGCGGGACCAGCTTCGCGAGTTTCGTGCCCCGCTTCGTCGCGACCGTTTACGGCACCGACTTCGCCTGGAACCTACTCAAGGCCTTAGGTTCGGCGTTCCTGGTCACCTGGATCCCTTGGCATCTCGTTCGCGGCCGCGGCCTGTCGCCGACCGAACTCAGTCAGGCGTCGTTCCGAGCCTGGTTTTGGACGGCGTTGGCGATCCTGGCCTGGAACGGGCTGCTGATGTTTCCGCAGCTTTAGAGGCGCGGCCTGGCTGCGCCGCGGTGCTTTGCGGTTACGCGGTTTGCCGCATGCGCCACCTGCCGGTCGTGGTCCACTGCCGCCAAGTGTCGGGCTCCGCGCCTTGCCATGGCGCGGACATCCGTATTGTTGGGTTCCCGTGAGCCGCCGGGGCGCTTTAATCGCGGCGTGATCTCGAAGTCTCTTTTTGTCGCGCCATTCCTTGGCGCCGTCTTGGTTTCCTGCGCAAGCACGGGTTCGTCTACGACTGGAGCGGACGCCCAACACGCGGCCGGCGTGTTCCGCGCACGAACGGCCGGGATGCAGTTCCACGACGGCTTCTTCCCGTTCCATTGGGATCGAAAAGCTGGCAAGGTCTGGCTCGAGATTCCACGCCTCGGCGAGGAGTTCCTCTACGTCTCTTGGCTCACCACCGGGCTGGGCTCCAATCCCGTCGGCCTGGACCGTGGGCAGGCTGGCGCCGCCAAGCTCGTCCGCTTCGAGCGAGTCGGATCACGCGTGTTCTTGCGGCAGCGCAATCTTCGCTATCGGGCGCGGAGTGACAACGCCGCCGAGCGTCGTGCGGTCGCTCAGTCGTTCGCGACGTCGACGCTGTGGGCTGGCGACATCGTGGCTGCGGCCAAGGGGCGCGTGCTAGTCGACTTCACCGATTTCGTGCTACGTGATGTACGCAACGTCGTCGGTGCGCTCCGTTCGGCGGGCGAGGGCGCCTTCCACCTCGAGCGAAAACGCAGCTCGGTGTTCCTGCCGAACACAAAGGCGTTCCCGCGGAACACGGAGTTCGAGGCATCGCTCACGTTCGTCGGGGATCGGCCCGGGCGCCGCGTGCGCGAGACGACGCCGACGCCGTCGGCGATCACCTTGCGCGAGCGGCATTCGTTCGTGGCGTTACCTGAGCCTGGCTATGTGCCGCGCAAGTTCGACCCGCGCTCGGGTTCGTCGAGCATCGTGTTCGCCGACTACGCGGCGCCGCTGAATGCACGACTCGAGACCCGGTGGCTCATTCGGCACCGCCTCGTCAAGAAGAATCCGGGCGTGGCCGTGTCCGAGCCGGTGCAGCCGATTGTCTACTACCTGGACCCCGGCGCACCCGAGCCGGTGCGCAGCGCGTTGCTCGAGGGCGCTCGGTGGTGGAACGAGGCGTTCGAGGCTGCGGGATATCGCAATGCGTTCCGCGTCGAGATGCTGCCGCCGGACGCCGACCCGCTCGACGTTCGCTACAACGTGATCCAATGGGTGCACCGTTCGACCCGCGGCTGGTCGTACGGCAACTCGATCGTCGATCCGAGGACCGGCGAAATCATCAAGGGCCATGTAAGCCTCGGGTCGCTGCGCGTTCGCCAGGACCGGCTGATTTTTGACGGGATCGCGCATCGTTCCGGAGCCTGTGATGCCGGGGCCGGACCCGACGCCATCGGGCTCGCTCGGCTCGATGCGAATCTCCAGCCGGTCGACGTCGCGCTTGCGAGGATCCGCCAGCTGGCCGCGCACGAAGTCGGTCACACGCTGGGGTTCGCCCACAACTTTGCCGCGAGCGCCAAGCATCGAGCCTCGGTCATGGACTACCCTGGCCCGCTCGTGCGACTCGTCGACGGTCGGCTCGACTTGCGTCAGGCGTATGCCACCGGGATCGGTGCATGGGACCGACTTGCGGTGCGCTACGCGTATGCCCAATGGCCCAACAAGGACGAAGAACGCCGCGGTCTCGAGTCCATCCTGGAGGAGGCAGTCGGGCAGGGGCTCTCGTTCCTGACGGATCAGGACGCCCGCCCGCCCGGCGCCGCGCACCCCAACGCCAGCCTCTGGGACAACGGCAGCGACGCGGTCGCCGAGCTTGAGCGACTGCTCGCGGTGCGCGCAGCCGTGCTCGAACGCTTCGGTGCTCGGGTTCTGCGCGAAGGTAGCTTTGCCGCCGAACTCGAGGACGCGCTCGTTCCGGCCTACCTTCTGCACCGCTATCAGATTGACGCGGCCGCCAAGTCGCTGGGTGGCGTGACCTACGAGTACGCGCAGGTCGGGGGTCTGCGCGCGCGTCCCAAACCGGTGCCCGCTCAGCAACAGCGTCGTGCACTCGACGTGCTACTCTCGGTGCTGACTCCCAAGCACTTGGCGTTGCCCCGCAAGCTGGTCGCCGCGATTCCGCCGAAGGAGTTTGGGCACGCGACCAAGGCCGAGCGGTTTCCACGGCGCACCGCGATGGTCTTCGATCCGGTCGCTGCGGCGGAGGTCGTCGCGCGCTTGACCGTGCGTGACATCCTGCAGTACGAGCGCGCCGCACGCCTGACAGAGGCCGAGGCGCGGGACTCGTCCGCGCTAGGGTTCGCCGACGTCGTTACTGCACTCGTGCGCTCGGTGTGGGAGGACCACGCTTCGAAGGACTACCTCGCCGCCGCGATCGAACGGGATGTGCGGGACGTCGTGATCGACGAACTGATCGCTTTGGCCGGGAACGCGCGCGCGCTGGCCATGGTCCGTGCGATCGCCACCGACCAACTCGCCCAGCTCGAGCGCATCATCCGCGGACGTCCTGCGACGACGCACGGGAGCTATTGCGTCGGCCGGATTCATCGCTTTCTCACGCGCGCGTATAGCTTGAGCGCCGAGTCGAAGGCGTTGCCGGCGCCGGCTGGTAGCCCGATCGGGGCTACCGATCGAGATTGAGGGTCAACCCGCGACTCAAAGCGACGCCGAGTCTGTTGGTCGAGTCGTTGAGGATGGCTTGCCCGTGCAGCCGGAGTCCATGCAACTGCGGCAGATTGGGCAGCACGCCCAACGAGACCTGTCCGGTACCCAGCGCGCCGGTCTGCATAGGGAAGACGATGTCGGGCAGCACGTGCGCAAAGCCCCCCGCGAAGCGAAACACGCCATCCGGCAGGGCGAAGAGAGACGCGACAAGGAAACCTGCCGTATGGGCGCGCGCATCGAAAACACGCCACTCGATTGCGTTGATCCCCAGGATCGGCGGGAGCCGTGTTCCGATGCCAGGGACTCCTGCGCTCCCCGCGGTGCCGCTGCCGTAGCACCAGGACGCAGCGATGGTCTTCGGAGCGCTCTGTGGCGGCGTGCCTGTCGTGGTCCAGACCGTCGCCCCTTTGCCTTCGCTGATTGCGACCAGACCGAGCCCGCCCGGAAAAACCGCGAGCGCCTCGGCATTGCCTTGGCCCGCCGCGGCGAACGAGCAAGCAGCAGTACCGAACGCGGCGCGCATGGAAGTCCCCCAGGGCCGGTTGACCCAGTAGACGCGCTGCGCATTGCGGAAGTAGATGCGCCGACCGTCCGGCGCAATGTCACCGGCCGAGAAGCTCGGCTTTGGATGGAAGAACGTCGTCTCGCGCACCAGCGTCTTGACGCGCGTTCCATCCAGCGGCATCGGATAGCGAAAAAGGAATGCGGTCGTCTTGGGTTCTTTGGTAAGGATCCACGGTGTCCCGTCCCACGGATCGATCATCAGGCACTCGGCGTCGCGCGGTCCGGTCGGATAGCGGAACAGAAACGTCTGAGCGCTCAGCGCGAGCGTTGCCCGCGGGCGCGCCGGCACGTCCGGCTCCGCCACGCGGATGATGGTGTGCAGCTTTGCCCGCCGCTTGTTGTCTCCGATATCGCCGATGTAGATGTAGCTCTTGCCTGGAATCGGGCCGGGCCCGATGGCGATGTCTTCCCAGTCGTGGTTCGCGACCCCCTGCACCAGATATTGTTGGGCCAACCTGCCATTGAAGCGCAGCGCGATCAGATACGGACCATTGCCCTTGTCGTCATGCACCCATAGGACGCCGGGATTGTGTCGAGAAGCCGCGACCCCCGAGGTCTCTTCGCCGGTTCCAGGCGGCATGAGGCCGGTGACGACCCTGCCGGCCGCGCGGAATGGCGTGTAGCTCATGCACTGCGCGCCCAAGGGTGCGACAGCGGCCAGAAGCGCGACGAGCGCGATGCGCCATGTGGAGCGGAGCGATAGCATCGACGCCACTGTACACGAAAAGACGATGCGTGGGCGATCGGCGTGGTTGCGAAGGTGCGAGATGGCATCGTGCACCGGCGCGTAACCATAGCGCTCATGCCAATCCTTCGCGATGCGGCGCGCCGCCATTCACAGCACAGGCGAAGCCAGGCTCTGAACCCGCACCAACGGCAACAACAAGAAGCGTGCGTTGTTCACAGCCTTCTGGGGCCGTCGCTTTCTCTGCCCGCTGTTCCAGCCGATCCACTGGTCCCGAGCAGCGACTCTTCCCGCATGATGCGTCCGTAGTCCACGCGCGCCCCTAGGTGGGTCAGCATTGCCCGTTCGCCGAAGAATAGCTTGGTGAGCCAAACATTGACGGGCTGCGACCGCGTCCAGCGGCGCTTGATGAACTGTCCATAGAGTCGCACGCCCTGCTCGAACTGGCCGGGGGCACCAAAGTCAAAGACGCCTTTCGTTCGCGTTGGCGCCCAGAGCCAATCGCAGTATTCGCGCATGAGGGCGAGGCGGTCAGCTCCCATAGACTCAACGTGCATCGCACAGCCACGGGCCAGCGCACGTGCAAGGACACCCTCGTCACTCGTCTTGGATGCGCGCTCGATCTCCATCACGTAGTCGAACTCTGCGTCATCGAATCTGTGACAGCAGCCGAAGTCAAGGAGGCCCAAGCGACCGTCAGGGAGGAACAGGAAGTTGCCGGGGTGCGGATCGGCGTACACCGTGCGACCGCTGTACCACATGCGAAACATCGCGCGCACAATCTGCGCCCCGTGACGATCGCGTTGCTCCTGTGAAGGTCTTCGAGCGAGGAACGCATCGAGATGCAGTCCTTCGAGATAGTCGGTCGTCAGCACACGGCGTGTCGAATGTTCCGACCACACACGCGGGACGACGACGTCGTGGAGCGCGGCGAGAGTCGTGCGCGCCGCGCTCTGGATGGCGGCCTCCTGGTCGTAGTCCACCTCTTGCTCGAGCATCTGCTCAATTCCCTCGTACTGGGCGCACAAGTTTTCCCAGTCACCGCTAAGGCGCATCGGGAAGCCAACAGCCTTCAGATTCCCCATATCGGCTCGGATTGTGCGCGCGATGTTCGGGTACTGGATCTTGACGGCTACGCGGTGGGCGGTGCCCTTGCGGCACGCACGATGCACTTGGCCCAGCGACGCGGCGGCAAACGCTTCGACCTCGAAGTCATCGAACACATCCTCTGGTGCGGCCCTGAGTTCGCGCTGCACCTGCTCGCGTAGCAGCGCAAAGTGCATGGGTGGAGCATCCATGTAGAGCCGAGAGAGAACGTCCGCGAACGAGTTGGGAACGACGTGCGGCCAGTGCGCAATGACCTGCCCGAGTTTCATCACTGCGCCGCGTAGATAGCCCATGCGGCCCAGGACTTGGATGGCCGCCGCCACGTGCGTCTCGTCCAGACCTTGCTGTTTCTTCTCAGCGTTCTTGAATCCGCTGCGCAGCCACCACGCTAGAAACGCGGCCGAAAACCCCGTTTTCCGACCAAAGCAGCCAGGGCTAGATTG
>CAYSWE010000150.1:0-7544 GCA_964434515.1 uncultured Phycisphaerales bacterium
GCAAGTCGTTCGGGTCGAACAACCCGATCAACCTCGTCAAGGCAACGCTAGACGGTCTCGTTCAGTTGCGGGCGAAGGAAACCATCGCCAAGCTCCGAGGAGTGGAACTCTAATGGATCTCTGTAGCGCAAAGGCATTGGGCCTCAAGCGGGACCGACCCAAGCGGGTTGGTCGAGGGCCCGGGAGTGGCAACGGCAAGACCGCGGGACGTGGCCACGGGGGCCAGAAGTCACGGTCCGGCTACAGTCGCCGCCTGTGGTTCGAGGGTGGGCAGATGCCGCTCTACCGGCGACTGCCGCGGCGCGGGTTCAGCAACAAGAACTTTCAGACTCGCTACACGATCGTCAACGTGCAGGACCTGTCCGTGTTTGACGCAGGAGCGGAGGTCGACCTCGAGAAGATCCTTGAGATTGGTCTCACGACGCCCGTGACCAATCTTCTGAAGGTACTCGGCAACGGGGAGATCGACCGGCCGCTGACGATCAAGGCGCACAAGTTTTCCGCAAGCGCCAAGCAGAAGATCGAGGCCGCAGGCGGCAAGGCGATCGTCGTCGAGGGGCGGCTGCGAGCGCGGCCAGCGAAAAGCAAGCTGCTGGCCGACCGAGCGGCGGCCAGCACGAGTGGGGAGGATGCGAAGGACTGATGTCGTTCTCCCCCGCGAGTTTGCTGAAGATTCCCGAGCTTCGTAAGAAGATCCTGATCACGTTTGGTTTGTTGCTGATCTACCGCATCGGCTTCCATGTTCCGCTGCCGGGTGTCAATGTCGATGTCCTGCACAAGGTGGCGGAGGGCAGCGGGCCCCTCGCGCAAGTGTTTGGCCTCATGGGATCGCTGACCGGGGCGAAGTTCAGCTCCGCGGCCTTGTTCTCCCTCGGGGTCATGCCGTTCATTTCGGCGAGCATTATCTTTTCGCTCTTGGCCAAGGTCGTGCCGAGCCTCGAGAAGTTGTCCAAGGAGGGGCAGGCTGGCCAGCGCAAGATCAACCAGTACACGCGGTTGGCGACCATCCCGATCTGTCTGCTGCAGTCGTTCTTCGTCGTCTTCGGCGTCTTGAACGGAGATGTCGAGGGTCAACCACTGGTCTACCAGTCGGTCATGGGGGTCCCCTATATCCTTGGCGTCATGCTCGCGCTCACGGCCGGCACGATGTTCATCATGTGGTTGGGTGAGCAAATCACCGAGCACGGCATCGGCAACGGCGTCAGCATCATCATCATGGCCGGTATCGTTGCGCGGATGCCGAAGGCGTTCCTCAACTACTTTTCGCAGCCGGGTCTCGGGAACGACGAGCGCTGGCAACGAATGCTGCTCTACGCGTTGGCCTGGATTCTGACCGTCGTCGTCATCGTGTACATCACGAAGGGGCAACGCCGGATCCCGATCCAAACTGCGAAGCTGACTCGCGGCCGTAAGGTCTATGGTGGGCAACGGCACTTCTTGCCGTTCAAGGTCAACCAGGCTGGCGTCATGCCGATCATCTTCGCTTCGGCGCTCATGATTGTTCCGAACACGGTGGCCATGATTCCTGGGTTTGGCTTCATGCGGGTGTTCCGCGACCCAACTGGATTCTCCTACATCGTGATCTACAGCGTGATGATCATCTTCTTCGCCTTCTTCTGGGTGCAGATGATGTTCCAGCCGAAGGAGATCGCTGACAATCTGCGAGAGCATGGCTCGTTCATTCCTGGCATTCGTCCGGGTTCCAAGACAGCCGAGTTCCTCCAGTTCGTCATGAGCCGTGTGACGCTCGCGGGCGCGGTGTTTCTCTGTTTGATCGCCGTCATCCCCAACCTCGTGACCCGCCAGATCGGCGGTCTCTCTTCGACCTGGGCCTACTTCTTGGGCGGCACTTCCATCCTGATCGTCGTCGAGGTTCCGCTCGACATGGTCGAGCAGATCAACGCACATTTGGTCATGAAGAACTACGACGGCTTCATGAAGTCCAGTAGCGGTAAGACCGCTGGGTGGGGGCGCCGGAGCCCATCCTGACGTCGGGTGCGATAGCAATGACGCAGACTCACCTCGTTTTTCTCGGTCCGCCGGGTGCCGGCAAGGGAACGCACGCGAAGTTTCTTGCCAACGAGCACGGGTTGCTCCATCTCTCCACGGGGGACATGCTGCGGATGGCCATCCAGGAGGCGGCGGACTATCCGGAAGTGGCGGGAGCCGCCGCCGAGGGCGCGGTTCCCGCGCACGTCGCCATCGGCATGCAGGCTCGCGCTTTCATGGACGCTGGCAATCTCGTGCCGGATGACCTGATTATCGAGATGATCTTTCATCGGTTGGCGTCCGCGACCGACGAGCGTGGTTGGATTCTGGATGGCTTCCCGCGGACGGTTCCGCAGGCACAGGCGCTGGACTCTAGGCTCGAGCATGAGGGAGGACGCCTCGATCATGTCCTGCTGTTCGAGGTGCCGGAGACGGAGTTGATCGCTCGCCTTGGGTCGCGTGCGACGTGTGCATCGTGCGGGGCGATCTACAACACACGAATCCGGCCGCCGACGCACGAGGGAGTGTGCGATGTCTGCGGTGGCGTCGTTAGGCAACGTCGCGATGACCGACCCGATGCGGTACGAAAGCGGCTGCAGGTCTATCACGAACTGACGGCACCTTTGGTGGAGTACTACGAGGCCGGCGGCCGGCTGCGGCGCGTGGACGCCAATCGTACGATCCAGCGGATTCGCGTCGAAATCGAGACCTTGCTGGGGTTGCAATCGTAGTTTAGGAAGTGATCTTGGTTTAGGACGAGTCTGTTCCAGCGGGCGGGGTGCCCGCCGCAGACTAGAGGAGCGAGAGGACTGGATGGCGAAGGAAGAACCGATCGAAGTCGAGGCAATCGTCAAGGAAGCCTTGCCGAATGCGAGGTTCCGCGTCGAGATCGATGGCGGTCACGTGATCCTCGCCTACGTTTCAGGCAAGATGCGCATGCACTGGATTCGCATCCTCCCCGGGGACAGGGTCACGGTGCAGATGTCGCCGTACGATCTGACCAAGGGACGGATCGTCTATCGAGGCTGATTGCAATCGAGGGCAAAAGTCTCTCACTCGGAGCTTGGGTGTAGGGCCCGACCTCAGTAGAATCCCCGGTCCTGAAATTCGACCGTGCCGGCGGGCGCTGCTCTGGCGGCGTTCAAGAATCGTTCGAAGTGCCTGCGTAGCAGGTAGATAGGTGTTATGGCGTGATGTGGCTGCGCTGTCTGTCGACATCGCAGCAGCGCCATGTTCGTGAGAAAGGTGCCAGCTATGAAGGTCCGTGCTTCGGTGCGAAGGCTCTGCGAGAATTGCAAGATCGTTCGGCGACGAGGTGTCGTGCGAGTGATCTGCACGAATCCACGCCACAAACAGCGGCAAGGGAGTTGATGGCCAATGCCACGCATCCTCGGCGTTGACATCCCGAATGACAAAGTCACGTGGGTCGCTCTGACCTACATCTATGGCATCGGCCCGACCAGTGCCCGCAAGATCTGCGCTGACCTTGGGTTGAACGCGACGGCGCGGTCGCGCGATCTCTCGGAAGAGGATCTGGCTCGCGTGGCGTCGCACATCGAAAAGACCTTCGTGGTCGAGGGACAGCTGCGTCGTCAGACGCTGCAGAACATCGGGCGTCTGAAGGATATTGGTTGCTACCGCGGGTTGCGTCATCGCCGTGGGTTGCCGGTGCGGGGACAGCGGACACGCTGCAACGCTCGGAGTCGCAAGGGACCGAAGAAGACCATCGCGAACAAGAAGATCGCGAAAAAGTAGCCGAGGAGTTCCATGGCCGCCAAGGCAAGCAAGAAGAAGATTCGTCGCAACGTTGCGAAGGCTGTCGCGCACGTGCAGGCAACATTCAACAATACGATCATCACGATCACCGATACCAACGGCGAGACGCTCGCGTGGAGTTCGTCGGGTTCGATCGGTTACAAGGGTTCGCGCAAGAGCACGCCGTTTGCTGCGCAGCGGGCGGCCGAGAAGGTTGCCGACGCCGTCAAGAAGATGGGCGTGCACGAAATCGATGTGAAGGTCAAGGGCCCCGGCTCGGGTCGTGAGTCAGCGATCCGTGCTCTGCATAGCTCCGGACTCGATATCAAGGTCATCGAGGATGTCACGCCGTTGCCACACAACGGCTGCCGCCCCAAGAAGAGGAGAAGGGTCTAGCCGATGGCTCGATTCCGAGGAAGCGTCTGTAAGCTCTGTCGCCGCGAGGGCATGAAGCTGTTCCTAAAGGGCCAGCGTTGCTTTTCCGAGAAGTGCGCGATCAACCGCCGTAACTATCCGCCGGGTGTGCACACGCGTCCGCCGCGCAAGAACTCAGAGTATTGTCTGCAGCTTCGCGAGAAGCAGAAGGCAAAGCGTATCTATGGCGTGCTCGAGCGTCAGTTCCGCAACATGTTTCGCAAGGCCGAACGCCAAAAGGGCAACACGGGGGCGAACCTCCTGTGCCTGCTGGAACGTCGGCTCGACAATGTCGTACTGATGCTCGGCCTGGCGCATTCACGTTTTCACGCGCGCCAGATCATCGCGCACGGTCACATCCGCGTGAACAAGCGGCGCATGTCGGTTCCGTCCTACCTCGTTCGTCCCGGCGATGAGATTGCCGTGCGCGACAGGGACGGGATCAAGAAGGTCGCGACGGACGCGGTCGAACTCAACAAGGGGCAACCGATTCCGGATTGGCTCGAGGCCGAGCCGAGCCAGTTGCGCGGCAAGATCGTGCAGTTGCCAAACCGCGCGGACGTACCACACCCGATCAACGAGCAGTTGATCGTCGAGCTTTGCTCCAAGTAGTCTTGCTCAACACCCGTACTGTCCCGGACAGAAGAGATACTGGAGGGCGTAGATGAGAATCCGCTGGCGTGACTTCGAACTTCCGAGCCGTGTCGAACTCGACAGGGATAGCGCGACGGAAACCTATGGGCGGTTCATCGTTGAGCCGTTCCAGCGGGGTTTCGGTACGACAATTGGCAACGGCCTGCGCCGTGTGCTGCTTTCCTCGATCGAGGGCGCGGCCCTGGTATCGGTCAAAATCGAGGGCGTCCTGCACGAGTTCTCGACGATCGACGGCGTCTACGAGGATATGACGAACGTCATCCTCAACCTCAAGAAGCTGTGCCTCAGCATCGAGGGTGATGAGACCGTGGATCTCAACATCGACGTGCAGCGCAAGGGGGAGATCACCGCAGGCGACATTGAGTGTCCAGCCGGCGTCGAGATCATCAACAAGGATCTCAAGATCTGCACGTTGACGGACAACATCCGCTTCGTTTGCGCGATGCGGGCTCGGCGGGGCCGTGGCTATGTCACCGCCGAGGAGAACATCGAGGACGACCAGGAGCTCGGTACCATTCCGATCGATTCCCTGTTCAGTCCGGTGTACCGCGTGCGCTACGCGGTCGAGGCTACGCGTCTCGGTAAGGACACCAACTACGACCGGCTCGTGCTCGAGATCTGGGCGGATGGCACCGTTGGGCCGGAGATGGCTCTCGTGGAGGCCAGCAAGATCTACCGCAAGCATCTCAACCCGTTTGTCCAGTATTTCGAACTCCAGGAAGAAGCCAGTTCGGACGCGCTGACGCTCGACGTGCCGACGCAGGAGACGGCGCAGTCGTCCGAGATGGACGCGGTTCTCGACCAGCTGCTCGACCGACTCAACCTGTCCGTTCGTGCCAAGAACTGCCTGGACTCGGAGAACATTCTGACCGTGCGCGAGCTCGTTTCGATGACCGAGAGCGAGCTACTCAAGGTCCGCAACTTCGGCAAGACCTCGCTCAAGGAGGTCAAGATCAAGCTGGGCGAACTCGGACTCAACCTCGGGATGCAGGTCCCGCCCAAGGTAATCGCATGAGACATCGTAGAGCCATCAAGAAGATCGGTCGTACGACCGAGCACCGTATCGCGACTCGGCGCAACATGATCGCCGCGCTGTTCGAGCATGAGCGGATCATCACGACCGTCGAAAAGGCCAAGGCCTTCCGACAGGCCGCGGAGAAGCTGATCACCCTGGGCAAGGTCAAGAACCTGCACAACGTTCGCCGAGCGCAGTCGTTGCTCCAGGACAAGGATATGGTCAAGAAGCTCTTCGACGAGCTCGGACCGCGCTACAAGGACCGCCCCGGTGGCTATACGCGGATCCTGCGGCTCCCGAACGTGCGCCTCGGCGACGGCGCAAGCCAAGCGATCTTCGAGCTGGTCGACAACCAAGTGCTCGAGGCGCAGCTCGCCGCGCAGGGTGCAGAGGACAACGAGGACGACGACGAATAGCAATAGCTCGTTTTACCCCCGGGCCGTTACCCCCGGCCGTTACCGCCGGGTGAACGACAGCGCGCCGGAACCGAGCCGTGCGGTCAGCCCTTCGAGCAGATCGCTCGACAGATCCACGCCGAGGTCCGGATCGGCCATGAGGCGGAATCTCGCACCGTTCTTGCCGTCAACGACGAGCATGACGCGGTGGGAGCCGGGATGGTCCTCGAGCGTCTCTCGCACGAGCGGGAGGCGTTCGGCGTCTTGCTCGCCGAGCGCGAGCACCAGCGCATCCACATGCTGTCGCACGTAGCTCTCGGCGTCGTGCACCTCGTCGATGAGGATGGCCGGCTCGTCGCCCGACTTGTCGAGCCGGGCGCGCACGAACACGAGGGCGTCGTTCGCCAACTTGTCGTGCACGACCTGGTACTGCTTCGAGAATACGGTCGCGCCGACCGAGCCGTGTAGGTCCTCGAGCCGAAACCGCGCCATGCGCTGCCCAGCGTTGCGGCCATTCTTGATGACCATGGGGCGCAGGCCCGAAATCATGCCGGCGAGAATGATCTCGCTGCGGTTGTCCTCGGCCGGCAGGCTCTTCACGCTGCGCGTGTCGTGACCGGCGAGCAGGCTGTAGAAGCGGCCCTGGCGTTCGAACGGATGGCCAGAGAGGAAGAAGCCGATGGCCTCCTTTTCGAGCGAGAGCTTGGCCGACTCATCCCACTCCGGCACGTCAGGAATGGCGGCCTTCTCCGCGCTTCCGGAGTCGGTGGTCGGACCGCCGCCAAAGAGCAAGTTCTGTCCCTTGGCGAGGTCGGCCTGGTCGTGTGCGGCTTCGCGCAGAGCGATTTCGACGCTCTCGAGCACGGCGCGGCGAGTCCAGCCGGTCGCGGCGAACGCACCCGCCTTGGCAAGTGTCTCGTAGCAAGTCTTGTTGGCGACACGAGAGTTCCAGCGGCGCGCGAGATCGTGGAGGTCCACGTAGCTCGTGCCAGACGTGCGCGCGGCGACCAGCGCGTCCGCGGCCTTTTCACCGAGCCCCTTGAGCGCACCCAGCCCGTAGCGAATGGCGCCGTCCTCGACGCTGAACTTGGTGACGGATTGGTTGATGCACGGCGGGCGGACTTCGATCCCCATGCGCTTGGCTTCGTCGATGAACTCCTTGACCTTGTCGGTGAGGCCCATATCACACGTCGATAATGCGCACATGAACTCGATCGGGTAGGTCGCCTTGAGCCAAGCCGTGCGGTAGGTGAGCACCGCGTAGGCCGCGGAGTGGGATTTGTTGAAGCCGTAGCCTGCGAAGAACTCCATCGTCGTAAAGA
>CAYSWE010000150.1:7554-9743 GCA_964434515.1 uncultured Phycisphaerales bacterium
CCGCGATTTTCTTCTTGTGGCCCTTGGCGATGGCGCCGTCGACGAACTTGTCGCGGAACTTGGCCATGACCTCGGGCTTCTTCTTACCCATCGCCTTGCGTAGCGAGTCCGCCTCGTTGAGCGTGAATCCAGCAAGATGGTGAGCGATCAGCATGACCTGCTCCTGATAGACGATGACCCCGTAGGTGTCCTCGAGGATCTCCCGCACGGACTCATGCGGGAAATCAACCGGTTCGTCGCCGTGCTTGCGTCGCACATACATGTCGGCCATCCCCGACTGGAGCGGGCCGGGCCGATACAGCGCGATCAGCGCGATGACATCTTCGAAGCAGTTCGGTTTGAGGCGTCCGAGCAGCTCGCGCATGCCTTCGGATTCGAGTTGGAACACGCCGAGGGTCTGCGCGGCGCTGAGTAGCTCGTAGGTCTTGGGGTCGTCGAGTTCCATCGAGTCGAAATCGACCTCGACGCCATGCTGCTCACGGATGAGGCGCAACGCCTCAGCGATGATCGTCAACGTCTTGAGCCCGAGGAAATCTACCTTCAGCAGACCGACTTCCTCGAGTTCGGTCATCTGCCACTGGGTCGTGATGTCGTCGCCGTTGCGGTAGAGCGGAACGTATTCATCGAGCGGCTTGTCGGCGATTACGACGCCGGCAGCGTGCGTCGATGCGTGGCGGCACAGGCCTTCGAGCTTGACGCCGATATCGAACAGCCGCTCCTTAGCGTCGTCCTGCTTGCGAATGTCCTTCAGTTCCTGATCGGTCTCGAGCGCCTTCCTGAGCGACGCGCCCGGCCCTTGCGGAATCTTCTTGGCAATCTGGTCGATCTCGCGCAGTTGGATGTCGAGCGCCCTTCCGACATCGCGAATGACACCGCGCGACGCGAGCGTGCCGAACGTGATGATCTGCGAGACGTTCTCGGCCCCGTACTTGTCGCGCACGTATTCGATGACGCGCTCACGTCCGTCGCGACAAAAGTCGATGTCGATGTCCGGCATCGAGATGCGTTCGGCATTCAAGAACCGTTCGAACAGTAGATTGTAGCGCAGCGGGTCGATGTCGGTAATGCGTAGCGCATACGCGACGATCGACCCGGCGGCAGATCCACGACCGGGTCCGACTGGGACGCCTTGTTCCCGCGCAAAGCGGATGAAGTCCCACGTGATGAGGAAGTAGCTCACGAAGCCGAGTTGGCGGATCACGCCCATCTCGTAGTCGAGACGCTCGCGAATCCGGTCCGTGAAGGCACCGTAGCGCTCGAGGGTGCCCTGCTCGCAGAGCTCGGCGAACAGCTCGTCCGGCGTTTGGCCACTGTCCGGCGTGAACACGGGCAGGTGGTAGGTGTTGAAGTCGATCTCGACGTTGCAGCGTTCGGCGATGGCCACCGTGTTGGTCAGCGCCTCGGGACAGTCCGCGAACACCTGAGCCATCTCCGCGCGCGTCTTGAAGTAGAGCTGGTCCCCCTCCATCTTGAAGCGCTTGGTGTCGTAGACGACCTTCCCGGTGTTGATGCAGAGCAGGATGTCTTGCGCTTTGGCGTCGGAGCGGCGCAGGTAGTGCACGTCATTGGTCGCGACCAAACCCAGGCCAGTCTCCTTTGCGAGCTGGCGCAGCGCCACGCAGCTCTCCGGCTGATCGGAATAGCCGTTGTTCATCAGCTCGAGAAAGAAGTTCTCGTGCCCGAAGATTTCGACCATGTCCTCGATCGCCGCGCGTGCGGCGGCAAGGTCGTTCTGCAGGATGCGCTGGTTGATCTCGCCACCGAGGCAACCCGACAGCGCGATGATCCCCTTGCTGTAGCGCCGCATCGCGTCGCGATCGATGCGGGGCTTGCGATAGAATCCGTCGCGGAAGGACAGCGACGAGAGCTTGATGATGTTCTTCCAGCCCTCGTTGTCACTGGCGAGCAGCGTCAGGTGGTACGTCGGGTTTGCGGTCGAATCCGCCTTCTCGGTGCAGCTCTTGCCGGCGACGTAAGCCTCGATGCCGAGGATCGGTTTGACCCCCTTCGCCTTGCACGCCTTGTAGAATGGGATCGCCCCGAAGAGGTTGCCGTGGTCGGTGATGCCGACCGCCGGCTGCCCGTCCTCGATGGCCGCGTCGATGAGTGCGTCAAGCTTGCACGCCCCGTCGAGCAAGCTGAAATGGCTGTGCACATGCAAATGACAAAAGCCCGGAACGTTGCCCATC
>CAYSWE010000151.1:0-6729 GCA_964434515.1 uncultured Phycisphaerales bacterium
GCCAGTCTCGAAGCCGCCAGCCGGATCCACGAGGGGATCGTGCAACACGTTCTGGACCGCCTCGAGATCGACGATCGCGGCCTGCGTCCCCACGAGCGCGCGTATCTCGCCATCCTCGAGGAAGCTGGCCGACCGGTCGGCCTTCGAACCCTGGCGGCACGCCTCGACGTCTCGGCGTCGGCCCATTCCGCCTGTTCGTCAGGTCCCATGTCGACGAACACGGCTGTTTCTTTGGCACGCTGAACCTCTGCCAGATCATTGAGGACGTCGATGGAGGTCGACAACTCAGTTGCTGTCGCCTTGACGAGCACGATGATTCGATCGTCGAACTCGAGTCGGCGCTGACTTACGTCGAGGCCTTGCAGGTCGGTGAACTCCATCAGGCGTTCAAGTTCCTTGCCATCGTGGCGACGTAGCCAGACCTCCCACCAGATCTCCTCGTCGTCACTGGGGTAGACCTCAGGCTCGTCCGTCCACAGCCCACGCAGCGTTGCGAGGCGCAAGGATGCGACGGGATCGATCATCTTCTCGTGCCGGCGTTCCCCCTTTTCCCTGGGTACAGTCTTGGCATACTGCTCAAAGCGCCGGACAAAGTGCTTCACCTTCGCATCGGGCACGAACACCGTCGCGCGCTGAATGATCGGTTCTTGTTCCGTGGAGTCCGAGTGAGTGACCGCGACCAGCTCGATCCCCTGGCGTGCATCCTCTAGAGTCGGCAGGTTCAGAGCAACGCCGGGTTGGCTGGAGAACTCGACGTAGAGCCCTGGCTCGGCACCGTGAACCTCAATCGCTGCACGGACGCGTCGTGCCTGCGCCTCCTCGGCAGCGGATGCGATCGCAGCCTTCAGTGCGGCGCCATGTGCTGGCCGGCTCTTGGGCGGCGGGGCTTCCGGAATTGTGATCTTCCGCCCGTGCGGCCGGTAGCGTTCGACGAATGGATGACCCGGAACAAGGATGTGCGGTCGATTTCGTGGTAGTGGCATTCCTTCTTGGATCCGGAGCGACGCCTATGCGTGATGGCCACGCCGATCTTGTAGCGCGGTCACGAGATCGTCACCGCGGATGTCCTTGGAATGCGTGAGGATCGCGTTCTTGGCGGCCTGCTCGCAGGCGTGTGCAACATCAGCATGGCTGAGCCCGTCGCTGGCCTTCGCTGCGCGTGTCCAGTCTACGTTTGAGGTATCCATGAAGGACAGTCGAGACCGCATGACCTCTGTCGCGATTGCTGTGGAAGGCAGCCCATACTCGATGACCGCATCGAAACGGCGGAACAGAGCGCGGTCCAAAAGGGCCGCGTGGTTCGTGGCGCCGATCACCAGGCCTTCCGAATTGTCGAGTTCTAGGAATTGGAGAAACGAGTTTAGGACTCTATGAATTTCGCCGACGTCGTTCTTTGTGCCACGTTCACCGCCGAGCGCATCGAACTCATCGAACAGGTAGACGCCTCTCGTGTTCTGGATTGCGTCGAACACGATGCGCAGCTTCGCAGCGGTTTCTCCCATGTACTTGGTGATCAGTCCGTCGAGCTGGATCGTGAACAGCGGAAGGCCGAGTTCGCCCGAGAGGGCCGACGCGGTCATCGTCTTGCCTGTGCCCGGCGGACCGAGAAAGAGCAGCTTCCGCATCGGTGCGAATCCGTGTTCGCGAATCCGCTCCCGCTGGCGCTGCTCGAGAACAACTCGGTCCAGTCGAGCCCGCAGGGCATCCTCGAGAGCCATGTCTGCCAGCCTGGTCTTCGGGTAGCCGAATGTGAGCAGGCCCGTCAGCTCGCCTCGCGGCCGCGCCATCGGGATGGCCTTCGACGCCGATCCCGACTCGGCCAGCTCTGCGCGTTGCTTTGCGTCGTCGACGAGCTTGCGTAGTTCCTGGGCGAAGTTCCCGTGCCCGCTCCGAGCGGCTTGCGCGGCGACCTGCATCGCGATTGCGTAGAAACGCGCGTTGTCGCCTTCCGCGTGGCTCCTCACCAGTGCCTTGATCTGATCTGTTCTGCCCTTGCCATGTCATCGTCGTCCAGATCGTCGGAACTCGAGCAACCGCTCAGAAGCAGGGGACGGGCAACCTGCACGCACCACAACGCAGCGCTCCCGTCAGCGATCAAGAGCGGGTTCTGCGTCTCCTCTCCAGCGAGATTGGCGGTTCTTTGAGGAAGGCTCCCGGCCGTCATCAGACTCAGAAGCCGCAAGTTGACGGGCCGTGCGACCTGTCGGAAACCGGGGTGATGGAGCGGCCGAAGAGACTCGAACTCTCGACATTCAGCTTGGGAAGCTGACGCTCTACCAACTGAGCTACGGCCGCATGTGCGTGGTTCGCGGGCGTTCGTCGCCTGGCGTCAGGCGGACGAGTGGTGCGAACCGCTGGTGGAGAACCACCGGGCGGGAGGATAGCGAGCGTCGGTCGCTGCGTCCAGTGGGTCTCGGCAGGATCGTCTCCGGTCGGGTAGGGGGGTACGCTCTGGGCAGCGGCGGGGACCGAATCCGGTAGCGACGGATTCTGCGGCGACGCGATCTCCCGGCATACGGCGTTCATTGCACGCTCCGTTGCGGCGCGGGGCTTGCGTGGCGCAATGTCGCAGGCTAGCTTTGCGGGGCCGGGATAGGACTGGCGCCTTTCCGTCAGCACTCGATTCTACCGCGGCAGCAACCTTCGAGACCAAACAGAGAGGATCACGACATGCTGTGGATTTCCCGTTTCGTTCTGCGTTCTTCGCGACGGTGGGCCGGGTTGGCCGGGGTGCTGGCCGTCTCGCTTGGAGTCCTCTCGCCGGCGGTCGGCCAGGCCTACGGGCGCACCGTTCCGAGCGTCTTGCAGCCGCGGGACGGCAGCGACATTGAGCCGTTTCTGCTGGGTGGCAGTGAGGGGCGCACGCTCGTGCTGATTGCCGGGAAGTCCTTGGTGGGCTTTGCAAAGAAGTCGATTCGGCGCATCATCGTTCGGCGAGACGCGCAGACGGCTGCCAGGTTTCCGAAGGGAATGCAGGGCGGGTGGATCGACCTGATGATCCTGGCCTCTTGGACAACGCGCGATGTGCGCAATCCGGCGGGCCGATTCGCAGCCAACCATGGCCCGCGCCAGCAGGTCGTCTATCGTGGTGCCTATCACGTCCCCGACTCGGTGCCGCTGGCACCTGGCACCAGGGTCGCGAGCCTGGCGCCCAATGTCTCCGCGCACATCGTGTTGCAGGCGCCGATCCCGTACGTTCCGAATTCCAACCTGTGCCTGGAGTTCGTGCACCGCAAGCACGCGACTCGCTCGGGCCCGGGGCGCTGGCATGCCGACCTCGACGTGCGCGCGGGCGCGAGCCGGACGACGTTCGGCGTGTCGTGTATCCGACGCGGGCGGGTCGATGCGCGGGCGAACCGATTCGATGGTGCCAACGTGATCGGCGGCAGCCTGGTCTGCATCTCCGACGCCCCGGTGACTCCTATGGCCCTCCTGGTCCTCGGCGCTAGCAACGAACGGTGGGGCAGCAATAAGCTGCCATACGACTTCGGCGCAATGGGAGCCAAGGGGTGTTACCTCTTCGTATCCTTGGATTTGCTCATGGCGACCGGCGCCAAGAAGCTCCCCAACGATCCGGGCTCGACCGTGCGGATGGAGATCCCGCTGCCTTACAGCCGGGGTCTTGTCGGTGCGCGAGTGTTCTCGCAATGGTGGTTTTACCAGCCGGGCGTGAACGCGCTGTCGATGACCACGACCAATGGAGCGTCGACCCGCATCACGTCCTTGCCTGGGCTCGAGTCGACTCTGGTCTCTTCCGCCGATGCGGCGAGCCCTGTGGGCCGTGTCGCTCCTGAGCGTGCCTTGGCCCTGCGGCTCGAGGACCGATAATGCCTGGGCTCAATGGCGTTCGTCGGGCCGTGGGAATGGCCGGCGCGCTCGTGCTCGTGGTGGGGCTTTGTAGTTCGGCTCTGGTGGGTCGGCCGCTGTTCGAAGTCAAGCCGAACCCGCCCAAGGTCGGCCAGGACGTCGAGGTGAGTTATTTTGGCAACCACGACGACGAGGTGGTCTTCAAGGTCGGCGACGGCGAAGCGCACGACGCGAAGATCCGTAAGGACAAGACCTTCACGATCCCCAAGGCGCTGCTCAAGGCGGGCAAGAAGCTCAGGATCCGTGATCGCTCTCGCTCGCCGCGGGTCGACGCCTCGGTTTGCTTCGTCATCGAACCGAAGTCGTAGCCTCTATCGCGACTCCGGGGCAGGATCGGTCGGGTCGGCGCCGAGGATCCGCAGGTAGCCGATCCAACGCGCGTGCGCGAGTCTGCCCTCGTGGACTGCAAGGCGGACCTTGCAGTCGGGTTCGCGCGTGTGCGTGCAGTCGCGAAACTTGCAGCCGTCGGCCCATAGGGCGATCTCGGGAAAGTAGCGCGCGATGTCCCGGACTGCGAGGGGGGCGAGGCCCATCGAGCGGATGCCGGGCGTGTCGATGATGCGCGTCCCCTCCGGGAGTTCGTGCAACGTTGCGCGCGTCGTCGTGTGCTTGCCTTTGCCGTCCGTCGTGCGGACGTCGCCGGCCGGAATGGCCTCGCGTCCGAGCAGCGCGTTCAGCAGCGAGGACTTTCCGGCGCCACTCTTGCCGACGAACGCGCAGACCTGGCCCTCGAGTGCGTGGCTGAGGTCGGCGAGGCCCGCTCCGGTCGTGGCCGAGCAGGCGAGGATGCGCAGGCCGCGGTCGCGATATGCGGCGAGTTTAGCCAGCTCGTGTTCGCGTTCGGCTTCGGTGCACAGGTCGATCTTGTTGGCGCAGATCATTGCGCGCGCGCCGCCGCGTTCGATCGCAATGAGGAAGCGATCGATCAGCCCGGTCAGGAGCGGCGGCTGCGCCAGTGTCGTGACGATGACGACGGTGTCGATGTTGGCTGCCACCACGCGCTCGCGGTGCGGGTTGTGTGGATCCTGGCGCGCGAGCTGGCTCGTGCGTGGCAGCACGCGTTCGACGACGAACGCGCCGTTCGCGTCGCGCACCAGCACGCGATCGCCGACCGCGAGGCTGGTCTGTTGGCGGCGACGCAGCTCGGCAACCAGGGAGCACACAACGCGCTCGCCGCCGATGCGGACGTCGCAGGCTCCTGGGCCCGCGCCGATCACGATCGCCTCGCGCAGGGTTTCGTCGGTGGCCAGCTGCTCGCGCAGCGCGGCCTCGTCGTCGGCCAGCACGCGCAGCGCCCAGTCGTCCAGCGAGCCGTTCTTCTGACGCACGGGCTGCGGTCGGTCGCCCGCGTCTTCCGTCGTTTCCCAGTCGGTGTGGCGACGAGACTTCTTGGGCCGGCGTCGGCTCGGTGTTGTGGCGTTGCGCAGCTTGGTCGCGCGCTTGTAAATGCGGTTTCGTTCGTTTGCGTTGAGGCTCGCCAGCAATTGCTTGAGCCTCTGGCGTTCTTGGTGATGCAACAGGGTCTCTCGAGGGTCGCACGCGACGTGCGTACGGAGCGGTAGCGTGAATGGGGGGCTGCGACCGCTAGAGAGACCGCTTCTAGACGCGGTGGCGCGGAGGCAGGACGGCGGGGGTGGTCAGGACAAACATGGCGCCTCCTTTCTCTTCGAGGGGTCTCTTGGACCGGGGATCGGGATGGAACTCAGCGCACCCTACCGCGTGCTGCCGCAGACGTCGAGCCCCGGGCGCGCTCAGCGGGCCTCTTGCTCGGCCCAGGGGGCAATCGGAATGGTCCGGTCGACGTCTGGATCGTGGCTTTGCATGGCGCTCAGGAACCCGTTCCACGGAGGCGGATCGAGACCGATCTGCATGAGCCCGGTCCCGATCCGATCGGTCCGCTGCGTCAGCGTGGCGAAGCGCCGGAGTTCCTCGTTGCTCAGTGGCCGCGTGCGCGCGAGTTTGGCGAACGCCAAGAAGTCCAGGCCGGCTGGGTCAATGCCGCGGTGAATCAAGCCGGCGCGGATGCGAGCCGCGCGGTCCGCGTCCTGGGTGTGCCAGAACTCGCGTGCCTGGAACCAGCACCGCGGAAACGGACGGCAGGCCATGAAGGTGAACACGACGAACAAGGCGAGCGCACCGGCCCGGAGCGCGAGCGCTGGCTTCTGCGGCCGGCCGCCGGCGTCGGGAAGCGCGAGCCAGCAGAAGGTGATGCCGAAGCCGCCGAGTAAGCCGCCGACGTGACCTGTGTTGCTGATCATCGGCATGAGCCAGCCGATGACGAGGTTGGCGAGGATCAACATGATGAGCTCGGTGCCGGCGCGGTTTGCGAAGAAGCTGCGGTAGCTGCGTTCGCGCCTCAGCGCCATGGCCAGGAGCGCGCCCAACATGCCGAACAGCGACGTCGATCCGCCGCCGGCGACGAACAGCGGGTCGTAGAGCAGCGCAATGGCCGCGTTGCCGGCGATGCCGCTGACAAAGTACACGAGCAGGAAGCGTTCGAGGCCGATCGCGTGCTCGAGGATCGGACCGACGCGCCAGAGGAAGTAGGCGTTGAAGGCCAGGTGCAGCAGGCCGATGTGCACGAACGCCGCAGACACGAGGCGCCAGTACTCGCCGCCGGCGACGCGGCCCGGTTCGACCACGCCTGCGTCGATGAGTCGTGCCCAGGTCGGGTCGTGAAGCTTGAAACCAACAAAGACGATGCCATAGATCGCCAGGATCGTCATGGTTCCGATCGGGGGGCGCTCGTTCATGATCGCGCTCCGGCGCTGCGGCTGACACGGGCCCGGGCGCGTCCGAGAGCCTCGCGCGGCGAGAACTTCTTGCCGCTTCGGTGGACAACATGGCACTTGTCCTTGACTC
>CAYSWE010000151.1:6739-9646 GCA_964434515.1 uncultured Phycisphaerales bacterium
GTGGTAAGGCGGCCAGACGATCGAGCGTCGCGATGCGCGCGGCGCCCTCGCCGAGACGCTGCTCGGCGCGCGCCAGGATCGAAAGCCCCGGGATCGAGTCCCCGAAGCGCGTGGCGTGTTCTTTGGCCAGATTGGCTGCGAGCTTGGCGTCGCCGGTCGCAAGCGCCAGGTCTCCGGCCAGGAGCCACGCCTCGCCGAAGCCGATGCCGGGATCGAGCTCCAAAGCGCGCATGACGAGGTGCAAGGCCTCCTCGGGTCGTCCGAGTTCGTGGAAGGCACGCGCCATGAGGTAGAGCGTCCGCGCGTTGTCGGGTTCGAGTTCGTTGGCCTCGATCAGCGGGGGCAGGGCCGCGGCCGGCTGGAGCGACTGCTCATAGAGCTGGCCCAGGGCTTGTAGGTCGCGCGGATTCTTGAACTCCTCGAGGCGTTGCGTCAGGTCGCGGGCGGCTTTCCGGTCGAACGTGAGCTTTTTCTGACGACGCTCGAACCAGACGCGGACCTGCGGCCAGGCCGGAGGCCACAGCAAAAAGAATGCGAGCGACGCCGGGATGACGATTGCCAAGAATGCCCAGCCGATCCATGGCAGCCCCGCTTCCGCAGTGGCGAGGACCGTGTCGAGCAGCTCCGGGTCGACGCGCCAGAGCACCCAGAGGGCGATCCCGGCGATGGCCGGGACAAACAGAAGGGCGCTAAGGCCCAGGCGCCGCACACTCGGCAGTGGTGTGGTCGTGGGTCCGGTCTCGGTGCTCGGCATGCCGCTCTTGTGAACGGTCGGCGGTCGCGGATCAAGGGTTGGTCCCACGAGTGCTCGCCCCATGGCGTCGCATCGGTGGCAGTGGAGGCTTGAAAAAAATCTCAGAAAGGCCGCGAAACTTTGCGGGTTCGTGTCCCTATCTGATGGCACGCGATGGGAAGCATGGCCCGTCGCGAGAGAGACGAGGTGGTTCCCCCCTGAGGCCTTCGGGCCTCGGGGGGGAATTCTTTGTACCAACCGGGTCGCGATGCCCGGTGCAGACCACCAGAGATCGCGGGAACCGACCGGGCCACGGTTCTTATCAGCGATCTCGAAGGGGTGCATGGCCCCTCGAGAGACATGAGGTGGTTCCCCGGCTTGGGCTTCGGCCCTCGCCGGGGAGTTTTTTGTCTGGACGTTTTCCTGGCATGCTATGGGGGCGCTGGGCCTGGGAGCTTACTCCCGGAGGGTGAGCCGTAGCGCGGCCGCGTAGCGGGCCAAGGCCGTGCGGGTGGCCTCGGCCTCCGTGCTGCTGGTCGGGCGGCGCCCGCCCGTACTCTCGAAGCGTTTGGAGAGCACGTGCAGCGTCCCCGCCTTGCGATTGGCCTTGAGGTCGACGCGCGCGACGAGCCCGTCGCCGGCGAGGACAGGGAGGCAGTAGTAGCCATACTTGCGCTGCGCGGCGGGTTTGAAAATCTCGAGGACTTGGTCGAAGTCGAACAGGCGGCGGACGCGGGCGCGGTCCCAGAGCACCGGGTCGAATGGCGACAGCAGCACACCCCGGTCGGCTCGCGGGCGGCAGCGCGCCAGGCGCGCGGCGAGTTCGAGATCGGCCGGCCGGATCCAGCCCGCAGTCGGGCTCGCGTTCGGCGCCTGCAGCGTGCAGCGAACGAGCTTGCCCTGGGCCACCAGCGCCGCGAGCGCTGCATGAATCTCGGGCCGCAGGTTGCGCAGCCGCCAGGTATCGGCGAGCGTGCCCGTGCTGGCCCATCCGTGTCCGCCGGCGGCGTAAAGCAGCAGAGTGCGCAGACTCGCGGCCAAGCTCACGCGCCGTTTGCGCAGGGCCGCGGGGATCACACGCGTTGCCAGATCATAGCTGCGCTGGAAGTTGCGCCGCTCGCGGATCGCAAGCTCGCCGCTCGACCAGAGCGCGGCGGCGACGCGCTTGGCAACCTTGAGATCCCAGAAGCCGCTGCTGCCTTGCCCCTCCATGTCGATCGAACGAATGGGCCCTTGGGTTCGGACCTGGCGTCGCAACCGCCGCGCGACGTCGGGATGCTCGCCGAGAACATCGCCCCACCAGGGATGGGCGCGGAACGCCTTCCGGCGGAAGGCAAACGTCGGATAGAGTTCGAGCGGCAGCCAGCAGGCTTCGTGTCCCCAGTACTCGAACAGAGCCGCGCCCGGCGCGAGCAACTCCTCCGCGAAGCTCGGCTCGAAGCCTTCGAGGCGCGACAGGAGCACGATGGCGTGGCTGCGTGCGCCGGCAATCGAGACCGTGTCGAGTTGCAGGTAACCGAACCGGCGAATGATCGCTAGCGCGGCGGTCCGGGCGGATTCACCGCGCCCACTCGAGCGCCGCTCGAGCCCGGTCCACTTGGGGGCAAGCAGGCCAGCGCGCGCCAGCGCCAGCCGTCGTGCGTCGCGGATGCAGATCGTCTCGGTCGCGGGCATGGTCGAAGAAACAGCATAGGCGCCGGTGGCTCGATCCCGTAGGCTCGTCCATCCCCGGACCGAGCACTCGATGAGCCAACCGACGATTCCTTCTTACGGGCCGTACCTCCACCTCCAGAAACTCCTCGCTTGCCAGGCGCCGCCGGACTTCGAAGCCGGTGGTCGGCAGCCGCGCGAACTCGCACACCACGATGAGATGTTGTTCATCATCGTCCACCAGGTGTTCGAGTTGTGGTTCAAACAGATGCTCCATGACTTGAGCTTTGCGCGGGATCTGCTCGGCCAGCCGGGCGTGGTCGAGGACGAACGCGAAGTCCCGGAGATGGCGATTCCACGGATCACGGCGCTCTTGGGGCGCGTGATCGAGATCCTTCGCCTGAGCGACGGACAGTTCACCGTGCTCGAGACGATGCCGAGCGTGCACTTCCTCGCGTTCCGTGACTTACTTTCGCCAGCGAGTGGGTTTCAGTCCGTGCAGTTTCGCGAGTTCGAGATCCTCG
>CAYSWE010000152.1:0-9564 GCA_964434515.1 uncultured Phycisphaerales bacterium
TCTGGCCGATCCTGTCGTGTGCGATCCTGTCCTGGGCGTCCGTTGTCCGGGCGACGTGCCGCCGGCCTGCCGCGGTTGCTCTGGTGCTCTCGCGGTTGGTATTGCCCGGGACGACTCGATTCGTAGCGTCGAGGACGGTCGCCACCCATGGGGCGTGCGCGTTCGATGCGCCGGTCCGGTTCGCGTGGATCGGGTTGGCGGGCGCTGGATTCGAAATCGCTTGCGGCGTCCTCGGCGATCTCGACGATGGTCGCGAACGGTTTGATGTCGATGGAGCCGACCTGTCCGCCGTGGACGTTGCCGCGCCGGCAGACGTGAGCCAGCACGCGCTTCGGGTTGGCGCCGCTGCGGAAGCCCCAGTTGATGTAGAAGCGCACAAAGCGGCCGCGGCCGGGACGGCGGTCCTGACCGCGTCGGTTTTCGCCAGAAGAGCGGTCGCGTCGGTTGCCGCGTTCGGGCGGACTGACGACGTCCGCGGGCTCGCACGGGATGTCCTGTTCGCAGCGCGCCAGGAGCGTCGCGACGACGTGGGCGGCGTCGCGGTCTTCGAGCACCTTGCGGGCCTGCTCGATCTGCGCCTCGGTCGGCCCTTCGGTCGCGTCGAGGTCCGCGTAGAGTCGGCGCCGTGCGCTCTTGATCAGTTGCTTGCGGACGGCCTGTGCGCCGGGGACGTCGCGCCAATCGACGCCGATACCCGTCCCTGCCAGCAGATACTCGATGCGTCGTCTGGCGCCGCCCGTCGCGAGCAGAATGCTGCAGCCCTTCTGCCCAGCCCGGCCGGTTCGGCCACTGCGATGTGTGTAGACCGCTCCATCCTGCGGCAGGCCATAGTGGATGACGCGCGCGACGTTGGGGATGTCGAGGCCGCGCGCTGCGACATCGGTGGCGATCAGAGTCGAGATTGTGCCGTTGCGAAAGGCGTTCAACGTGCGCGTGCGCTGCGCTTGCTGCAGATCGCCGGATAGCGACAACGCCGAGAAGCCGTCGCGGGCGAGCCGCTCGGCGATCTCCGCGGTCTCCATGCGAGTGCGCACGAACACGAGGCAGCGCTGTCCCTCGGCCAGGAGCAGTAGGTTGACCAGGGCGCCATAGCGATCGCGCGGCTGGATTGTATGGCCGATGTGCTCGATGTCTTCGTGGGCTTCGCCGAGCCGTGTGCCTTCGACGTGGAACGGGTTGGACTGATAGCGGTCCGCGAGGGTCAGCACGCTTGGTGGGAACGTAGCCGAGATCAGGTGGGTGCGTCGCTCCGCCGGCACGGTGGCGAGGATTGCTTCGAGTTCGTCCCGGAAGCCCATGTCGAGCATCTGGTCGGCCTCATCCAGGACGAGCTGCTCGACGCGCGAGCAATCGAGTGCGCCGGTGCGCACGTGATCGAGCAATCGCCCGGGTGTTCCGACGATGATGCGCGGACCACGCTCCAGCTGGCGCCGCTCTTGACCGATGTTTGTGCCACCGGTCACGCACTCCACGTGCGCGTCTCGAAGGTCGGCAAAGAGCCAGGCGAGTTCAGTCCGGACTTGCATCGCCAGCTCACGCGTCGGCGTCACGACGAGGATGTCGGGCGCGGCAGCCCTGCCCGCACGCTTCTCGGCAGCATTCAGCAGGCTCTTGGCCATCACGATGCCGAGGGCGACCGTCTTGCCGGAGCCCGTCTGCGACGAAATCCTCAGGTCGCGTTGCTGGTCGACCATCTCGAGCGCTGCCAGCTGGACGGCGGTCAGCGCTGTGAAGCCGCGCCGTTCGAGCGGTGCACGCAGCGGCGCTGGAACGCGAGCGAACGGCTCGGCCGCTACCGAGTCGTTCGGCCCGGAGTCCGTTGGCGCGGTGTCGGAGGAACCAGAATCGGCGAAGAGTGGAGCTTGCATGAAATTGGTTCCCTCGACGCTCGAGGGCGACGGCTGGAGGAGCCACTCGATGGCGGCTCGTTGCGGCGGAAAAATGGCGAAGCAGTGTAGCGTTCCCTCGATTCCTTTGCAACGGCCCCGGCGTGGACGATCACATTCCGAGGAGCCGACGTGCCGTCTCGGGGAGCTGGTCCAGGTCTTGCCTGGGCTCTGGTGCGCGCGCGGCGTCGTTGGCGACAAACTGGCATTGAAGGACGCGCCGTGTTGCGTGCCCGTCATTGCGGGTTCCTGAGTGCCAGAGGTGGCCGTTGAAGAAGACCGCCGACCCGGCTCGCGCGCTGAGGATTCGTTCGTTCGCGTGATGAGCTGCCGGCGCCGCCAGCTTCTTGGGGACGGGTCCCAAGCGAGTGTGACTTCCCGGGACGACCCGGGTTGCGCCGTTGTGTGCCGTGAAGTCATCGAGCAGCCAGAGCGCCGTGGCGACCGCGGGCGGTTGGCCGGCGACCCGCGGCTGCCAGTCGGCATGCAGGCCTTGCAGTCCGAATCCGGGACGGGGGTCGCGCCCGTTGAAGACGAACACGCGGAACGGACGTGCCAGGACGTGGTGGGTCGCCGCGACCACGCGCGGATGGGTATAGGCGATCGCATAGAGCGGATCGCCATCGATGAGCCCGTCCATCCTGCGCGTGCCTGTCGTGGTTCCGGTCGCTGGGGCATCGCGCTCGAATGCGTCGCGCAGTGCGGCAAGTTGTCGCGTGGCAAGCAGGTCCTTGAGCACCACAAAGCCGTCTTCGTCGAGCGCACAGCGCTCGCGCAGCGTGAGCGTGGCGTCGGTGACACCGCATTCGCTCAGAATGTCTTGAAAGCTCGACATGCGCCCAGCGTAGCACGTCGCGCCTGGCGCAAGCTGGCAGGAGTGGCATGATAGGGCGTCCGCATTGTTCGGGAGAACCTCGTGTTGTTGCCTCGCTGGATCCTTGCTGCTTGTTTCGTTACCTCGGGGCTCTGTGTTTCGCGGCTCCGGGCCCAAGGCGCGACCGACTACCTCAACCTGGAGTCGCCGCGGGTTCGCGCGATCGCTGTCGCGCGCGTTGCTACCCGAGACTTTGTGCTCGCCTGCAACACGCCTGACAACGCCGTCGAGATCTTCGACGCGAAGGACATGTCGCGCGTCGCGCGGATCGGTGTCGGGCAGGAGCCCGTCTCCGTCGTCTGGAGTCCGCGCTTGTCGCGCTTCTACACCGCGAACATGGTCGGCGATTCGGTGAGCGTTGTGCGGCTCGGCGCAGCGTCGGTGAGCGCGCCGCTCGACGCCGTGCTCGAGCGGACGGTCTTCGTGGGGGACGAGCCCATGTGCGTCGCGTTCGGGCCGGGCGACCAGACGTTGTTCGTGACCCACAACTCAAAGAGCGCGATCAGCTGGCACGACCCGTTTTCTCTGCAGGTGATCGCGCCGGGGTTTGGCGATCGCATCGATCTACTGGATGACTATATGCGTCCGCGGATGGCCATCAAGGAACCGCGTGCCGCGATGCGTGTTGGGTCGCGGCTCTTCGTGCTGGGCTTCCGCGGTGGGCATTCGTTCTTCCATGACTTGGATCTCTGGAGCGTCGACTTCGCGACCGGCCAGATTGCCACGCTGGGCGGTCTCGGCACGATCAAGCACGGCTTCGCCGCCGACCCCAATGGGGACCTCTGGGTCGTGGCCGCGGACGCACAGAACCAGCTGCGCGGCGTGCGCAACGTGGCCAAGGCGCCGACCGGCTTTGTCACGAGCTTGCTGCATCGTGTGATCGGCGCCGGCACCAAGAACGCCAAGATCGTCACGCGCGATCTCAACGCGGATGCGTCGGGCAAGCCCGTCGCGCGGGCGCGCTCGCTGGCGCATCCGACCGACATCGTCGTCTTCCGCGACCAAGGCAAGACCAAGCTCTTCCTGGCGGCGTTCCACAGTGATCGGATTGGGATCGTCGAGCCTCGCGCTAAAGACCCCGCCAAGTGGGTCGTTCGTGTCGTGAACGTGCCGCTTGCCCCGGGCTCGACCAACACCATGGCAGGACCGCGCTCGCTGGCGCTCAAGCCGGCAAACCCGCAAGTGCCGGGCGATCCTGGTGCGCGTGTCTTTGTGCTCAATCGGCTCGACAACTCGGTTGCCGTGTTCGATCCAGTGCGCGAGAAGATCGTGACGGTCGTGCCGCTCGCGCACGATCCGACACCGCTCTACATCCGACGTGGGCGGCGGTTGCTCTACAGTGCCAAGCTGTCCGGCAACGGCTTTGTTGGTTGTGCGAGCTGCCACCTCGACGGGCACACCGACGGGCTGGCTTGGGATCTGAGCGAGCCCGCTTCCGGCGGTGATCGAACTGCGTTGCCGCGCGAACTCCTCGATGGCGTGACCGACAGCCGCGTGCTTGGCGCCAAGGAGTTTCCCATGGTCAAGGGCCGAATGGTTACGCAGCCGCTGCAGGGGTTGCTCAACTGGGAAGTGGACGGTCCGAGTCAGTTCCTGTTCAGCAATGCGCCACGGCACTGGCGTGGCGACACCGACGTGCAGAGTTTCAACGCTGCCTACGTCAAGCTGCAGGGAATGAAAAACCTCGGTCGTCCCAACGAGCCGCGGCGTGGAGTCTCGGTGGCGGAACTGGACGAGCTCGAGCGGTTCCTTGGCTCGATTTCGTATCCCCCGAATCCGGAGCAACCCTTCGACCGGCGCTACAGCGGCAGCTTCGGTGATCCGGACAAAGCCGATGGTTCTGGAGGCTTGCGTGGGCTCAAGCTGTTTCACACGGTCCGCATCGCTGACGGCGCCGGCAAGCCGGATCCGATCCTTGGCGGCCGCAGCTGTGCGCAATGTCACTTCCTCCCAGAGGGAAGCAACAACCGCATCACGCGCTTTGGCCTTTCTTCGCCGCAGCCGATGGAGACCGCACAGTTGCGCGGCCTGCTGGAGAAGGAGGCGACGCTTGAGCACGATGCGCGCGGCGTGAGTGCGATCCGCACCAACGAGTTTGGCACCGAACACCAGGGCACGCTCTCGTCGATCAACGACTTCAACGAGTTCGTCTTCGGCCACGATTTCGGCGGCGTCAAGCGTGCTTGGCTCGAGGACATCACGCGCTTCGTTCGGGAGTTCGACACGGGCGTCGCACCCATCGTCGGGTTTCCGCTGAGCGTCGATCGGACCGCGGCCGGGCGGGCCGGTACGCAGCGAGCACTCGACGTGCTCGAGCAGCAGGTTCGCGAGGCCAACGCCGGACTTGCCGTGCGTGCGCGTCTTGTCGGCAAGGTGAGTGGCTATTGGTTCGACCCGATCCTTGGTCGGTATCGCGCGGCGGGCGCGACGGGCAGCATCGATCGCACAGGCCTTCTCGCCCGGCTCCACGGTGCCGACGATCTCCTCGTGTTCGAGGCCACGCCACTTGGCAATGAGCGTCGCATTGCGTCTCCGACCGGAGCCACGCGTCCGCTACGGGGCTCCGCACCGTCGCGCATCACGCTCGAAGCGATGCGCCCGAACACCGCGTATCGCGACGTGCCAACGCTCACCAAGAACTGGAAGCCTGGGCCGCTCGCCAAGCTCGACGCATTCGCCTGGACGGGTGTGTATTCCGGCACCTCGCGACCCGTGCCCGAGCCGACCTCGCTCCGCGCGCTCCGGCTCTTGCAGTACGGACGCATCCAAGATGCCGGCGCGAAGCAGGTGCTCCGGCACGAGGCGCCGCGGCGCTTCCGCGTGGCTGGGCTTGGCATCCGTCACGGCGCCAAGCTCATCCTGTACGTCCCCAACGATCCCAAGACGCCGCCGCCGTACACCGCCAACACGTCGAAGATGATCCCCGTGATCGTGCCGCTCTACGCGACCGGCGAGCGCACCAAGGACGGTCGACCGATCTGGGAGAGTGCCGCCGAAGCCGATGCAACGTTGGCCTACACGCTGACACTCGGTGGCCCCGCGGCTCCGGGGGTCGCGGCGGCCCTGTCCGGCAAGCTCGCCGAGCCGCCGGCCAAGGGCACGTTTCAACCGGCGCGTTGGAACCGGCACTGGGTTTGGGTGCGCAACGCCGACGGCACCTACGGGACGGGCGGCTGGCAGGCCCTACGCCTCGACGGGTAGACCTGGCCGGTGGCGGTCCTGAGCCGCTGGTGGTAGGAAGCAGGAATCCTCGGCCTTCGGACGCCTCCAGCGACGCCCGATGACTCCCGGATCAGGCCGCACTCGTCTGAATCACACGGCTAAATACCGGCGATACCGACCGCCTCGGTCGCCTCGACTTCGCCGCTGAACGGGTTGAGGATCACGGTCTGCAGCCAGAACTTGCGGAAGCCCTTGGGGAACACCGAGAAGGGGATCGGCAGCGTCTTGACGATGCCCAAGCTGTCGAGCGGAGCCAGCAGCAACTGGATCGGCGGTCCATTCTGGAAGCCAAGGTAGAATGAGCCGCGGGGGAATGGGATCGGCTTGCCCGAGGTTAGCTGTGGGGCGACGAGCACGAGCCCCCAGCCGTCTGCTCCGATCTGGCCGCCATTGATGAAGAGCCCGAGCTCGTCGCCACGCGTTGCCGAGGGATGCATGGCCTCTGGACCGAAGAGTTCCTCGGTGCCGAGGCCGTAGGCCTTGGAGCGAATCCACGTCTGCATCACGGGCTCGATGTACAGGCTGGTCAAGTCCAGCGTGTCGAGCGTGCGACCACCGAGCGGTTTTGGGGCGCTCGCTTGGTTGGGTTGCTCGAAAACCCAGACCTGCTTGTCGTACGGCGCCGGGACGCGCGGCCGGCGCGAATCGTTGGGAATGTTGAGCTGCCCGTGGATCGACGCGCCGTCCTTGGGCCAGGTCTTGTTTGCTGCGATGCGGACACCGATGCCGTGATGGACCGGCAACGGCTGCGGTAGTCCGATGGTCAGTGTGAAGTCGAACGCCGTTGTGCCTTTGAGCCCCAGGCCGAACAGGCGAAACTGTGTCTTGAAGATCGTTCCGGTCGCGCTGGTGTCTGGCGAGACACCGTCGGCCGCGAACTTCACGTAGCTAAACTCGACGAACTCCTGCGTCTCCGCCTTCTCGTCCTGCATCACGGTGCGCCAGCCGACGACCTCATGTTCGCCGTGGAGATAGCGCTGCGGCTGCATGTAGTAAAGCCGCGCCGGCTGGGTTCCCGGCGCCGAACCGCGCGTCGCGTAGTTCGTCTTTTTGTTGTAGAGCGGTTTCTCGAAGATCCCGTGCGCAGTCGTGAGTGCGCACAGGCCGACGAGGGCAGAGCCAAGGATCACGCAGCGGCTCGGTCGGAATCGCAGCGGCCGGAAGTTGGGCAGGCGGACGGGATGCATGACGCTCAGCGTGATCGATTCTGCGGCGCGCCGCAAGGCCCTGCGGTGCGAGTGGAGGCTGATCCCGGCGCCATGACATCGCAGTTTCCAGCGAGGAGTTTGTTCATCGCAGGAAACCGCCTACAATCGAGGGCACGATTGCCCTCTGACTGTCAGGACCACCATGGCGAAGCGTCCCAAACCAGAACCCGAGAATGGTCCGCAAGACTCCAAGAAGGGCCGGCCCAAGAACGGTAAGAAGGCGGCCAAGGCGGACGCCGAGAAGAAGCGTCGGGGGGCGGCCGATCGTCTCGCCGAGGGTGGGTTGAGCTTTGAGCGGCCGATCCTCGAGATGGAGCACAAGATCCAGGAGTTGAAGACGCTGGCTTCCTCGACCAAGCTCAATCTCAACGGCGAGGTCGTAGCCCTCGAGGATCGGCTCGCCAAAGTCACTGGCGACGTCTATAGCGGTCTCACCGCATGGGAGCGAGTCTGCGTCGCGCGGCACCCGGCGCGGCCCGTGGCCTCGGACTACATCGCGCAGATGCTCGATGATTTCGTCGAACTGCATGGCGACCGTCTGTTTGCCGACGATCAGGCCATCGTCACCGGCTTGGCTACCGTTGCTGGGCGTCGCTTTCTGATGATTGCGCATCGCAAGGGCAAGACCGTCAAGGAGCGCGTGCTCTGCAACTTCGCCTGTGCGCACCCCGAGGGCTATCGCAAGGCGCTGGAGAAGATGCGCTTCGCCGAGAAGTTCGGCATTCCGATCGTGACGCTGATCAATACGCCCGGTGCGTATCCAGGGATCGGCGCCGAGGAGCGTGGTCAGGCCCGGGCGATTGCTCTGAACATCCGCGAAATGTTCTCGATTCGGGTCCCGATTCTGAGCCTAGTCATTGGCGAGGGCGGGTCAGGCGGGGCGTTGGGGATCGCCGTCGGCGATCGAGTGGCAACGCTCGAGCATGCCTACTATTCGGTCATTTCTCCCGAAGGTTGCGCGGCGATTCTTTGGAAGAGCGGTGAGAAGGCTCCCGAAGCAGCCGCCGCGCTGCGGCTCACGGCGCCAGATCTCCTGAAGAACGGCATCGTCGACGATGTGATCCCGGAGCCGCTCGGCGGAGCTCATCGGCACCCAGAGGCGACCATTGCCAACGTCCGCAACTGGATTCTGGACTGGCTCGATCGGTTGTCTCCGCTCGCGCCCGAGGAGTTACTGCAACGGCGTTACGAGCGATTCCGCGCCATGGGGCAGGTCGAAGAGGGCCAGGTTGACGAGTAGCCGCAGGCGTAGGCTCACGCGGCGCAAAGAATCCGGGATCGGGCTCACTCGCGTGGTCGCCGAGTCGTAAAGAAGGGCTCCCCGGCTTTTCCGGTTCGGTCATACTCGAAAGCATGCCTCTCAAAGAGCCAACTCGCCCCGCTCGCGCCACGTCGCAGTACCACCTCGCGTGCCAGGTCTCGGGTGAGGAGTTTCACGGTCGTGCGCCGTCGCCGGATGTGCTCGACGCGGAGCTCATCGCGACGGCCCTCGGTGGTGACTTCGACGCCTTCGAGTTGCTCGTTGCCCGCTACGAGCGCAAGGCTTTCTGGGTCGCCTTCCACGTGCTCGGCCGCGTCGAGGAATCGCGTGATGTGGTTCAGGAGGCGTTTGTGCGCGTGCACCGCTCGCTTGAGCGGTTCGACTTCGGCAAGAACTTCTACACTTGGCTCTACCGCATCGTGACCAACCTTGCGATCGATCACCTTCGCAAGGTCCGTTCCGAGAACACCGTGCAGCTCGAGGATGGAGCTGAATTGCTCGATGACGAGGCCAGTGGTGCCGGCAAGGAGCTCGAGGGGCGCGAGCTAGCCCGGAGCGTGCGCAATGTGCTCGATCGGATCCCACCGCGCTTTCGGACCATCCTGGCGCTGCGCGATTTGCACGGTGTTTCGTGCCGCGAGATTGCTCCCATTCTCGGCCTGACCTATGCGACGGTCCGCTGGCGTCTGCACAAGGCGCGACAGATTTTCAAAGAACGCTGGGTTCGCGCGACGCGGACCTGGACGGAATGACCCGATCTGACCTCTTGCCCGATCTGACCTCTCGACTGACATGACACACATCTCTCCACAGGATCACGCCTCTTTGGGGGGCGAAGCCGTGCGGGTGCCGTGCAGCCTCGTTCAGAACCTGTTGCCGGCCTCGGTGGCCGGCGAACTGGAGACCGCCAGCGAGGCGGTCATCGTTCGGCACGTCTGCGAGTGTCTCGAGTGCGGCCGCGAGTGGAAGGCGCTCGAGGCGTCGCAGCGCGCGCTGCGTTCGCTGGCGCTCGAGCCTCCCGAAAGCGGGGTCGACGACGAGTTCTTCGCGGATCTGCACGCCGGCATCATTGGTACGATTCAACGTCGGCGCCAGGTGGCAGCCGACACGACC
>CAYSWE010000153.1:0-9525 GCA_964434515.1 uncultured Phycisphaerales bacterium
CTACGCACGCCAGCTGAAGGCTTCCCGCGCTCGTTCTACCGTGCGGTCAGATCGACCGGTTCACCAGTCGCGGCACACAGGCGCAGGCAAAAGCCCCAGCCTCCGCCGATTTGGCCAACCTTGACCAGGATCCGATTCGTTCCTGCGCGCAACGTGGCTGGCACGACATCGTCGTCCAACCGGACTCCGCGGGGTTGGAGTTTGGAATGCACCAGACGCCCGTTGATCCAGATCGCGACCTGATCGTCGCTGCCGCACTTGAGCGTCACGGGCCCGTCCACGTCCCAGTCGAGTTCGCAGAAGGCAAACGCGTAGGTGTTCTTGTCGCCCTTGCGTGTGCCGCCAAGCGAAGTCAGATCGACGATCCCGTCGATGTTCGCGGAATCGATCTTCTTCCAGCGCAGCTTGCGTCCGCTGGCCGGGAATGGATCTTGGGTCTGCGGACCGGACTCGCCGAACGGTTCGCTGCGGAACTGCGCGTCCTCGAATGGGCCGATTGGGCCGAGCACGAACCACGACGTCAGCATGCCGCTGCGACGCGCTCTTGCTGCGACGTCGCCGCCGAGGCGCGCCAGCAACTTGCCGGCAGCCGCTCGCGTGCGTCCGCTCTTGGATTGCGTGAGGACGGCGTCGATCAGCGGGATCGCCTGCCCAGCATCCTCAAGTGTGCGTGCGATCGCGAGGCGCGCGTCTGCGACGGACTCGCGTAGGTCGGGCTGCTCGGCCAGGCGCGCCAGCACCGGCAGGGACGTCGGGCTCGCGCTGCGGGCGAGGTCGGCGACCACGCGACGTCGGGAGGCGGTGTTCGCGGCGGTCGTTGCGGCCAGATGCAGCAACGACAGGGTACCTGCGGAGTCTCCCTTGCGCCGGCGGGCCGCTGCCTGTGCGAGGAGACCGGGCGTCGCGGCGGCGCGGATCGACAGGTTGTCGTCCTTGGCAGTCGCGACGAACACCTTGGCCAGCTCGGGATCGTCAAACTGGGCCAACAACCGCAGAGCGTCCAGCCGGTTGGGTCCCGGAGTCGTCGCCGTGCGGCGCACAAGTGCCAGAGCCACGGGGTCGCGGCGGGCCGTCAGGATGGACAAGACTTCGCCACGAACGCGCGGCTTCGCGGTGCGGTAGATCGCAACCAGCCGCCGCGACGTGTCCGGGTGGCCGATGCGTCCGAGCGCGGCACGAACGGATTGGCGAACGTCGACCGAAGGATCGCCCATCGCGGCCAGCAGGCGATCGAGGAGTCCGGTGTCGCCGCGTTGCTCGAGCGCGCTCAGTGCTGCGGTTCGGATGTTTGGCAGCGGCGCCTCGAGCAGCGCGACGTAGTCGGCGAGCACGTCGGCATTGGACGAGGCCTTGGCGCGTTCGCCCAGGTACAGCAGCCAGTCGTCGAACGCGCGTGCGGCCCCGGAGTCCAGCGCGCTGCGCAGCAAGGGTTCGGCTGCCGGCGCGCCGATGTGGGCGAGCGCGGTTCGCGCGCTCGCCGCGGCCGGCGTCTTGGCCTTGGCCAGCGCCAAGAGTCGTGGCATCGCGCTGCGGGCATGACGCCTGCCAAGCGCGCGCGCATACGCGGCCACCGGCAGCGCGCTGCCTCCGGACAAGCCACGGATCAAGGCCCGATCCGCGTGGATCCCGGGAACGCGTTCGATGGCAAACAGCGCGCTCGCAGCAAGGTCCTTGTCCGAAAGGAACGCCGCAATCCGCTCGACCTGCTCGCCGCCCTGGCAGCTGAGTCCCGTGTGGCGCAAGAGCTCCGGCCGAATCGCCGCAGGAATCGCCTTGTCACGCGAGAGCGCATCGAGCAACGCGTCCGTGACGGCGACGGCTTCGTCGCGAGCTCCTGGACGCGTCGAGTGTCGAACCAGGCGGCCGATCGCGCGGCGCGCCGCGAGGCGGGCCTTGGGCGCGGCATTCCCCAAGAGCGGGACGAGCGCTTCGATCCCCGGTCCGCCGAGGCGCGCCGCGTCGACGACCGCTGCCGTGCGCGTCTTGGCGTCCCCCGCAACGATCTGGGCTGCGACGACCTCAGGATTGGCCGGTCGCCCCGACCCGCGTTGATGGGCACACGAAACCGCACCGAGGAGCATCGGGGCGACGAGGACGAGAAGCTGGCGAAGGGGTGGCATTAGAGGCTCCATTCGCCGCGCATGGGCTTTGCAAGGAGACGGTTCGCCATCTCGTCGTGGCGGAAGCGCTCCGCGGTGGCGTCCCACTCGAGCGCGCGATCGAGTCGCATCGAGATGTTGCCGATGTGGCACATCGACGCGGAGCGATGGCTCAGCTCGACATCGCTGATTGGCTTGCTGCGCGACCGCACGCAGTCGGCGAAGTTCTGGTGGTGGTTGTCGCTCGCGTAGAGTCGGATCGGCATCGTGCCCACCTTGTTGTCCAGGATCTCCTCGGGCGTCGCCCGAATGCCACCACGCCGGACGAACAGTTCGCCGCGACTGCCGTGGAATGTGATGCCGTTCTTGCCACGACCGGTCGTGTGAACCACGACGCCGTTCGCGTAGCGATACTCGATGTCAAAGTCGACGGCGGTCTCGAAGAAGTTCTCCGCTGGCCAAACCCCGGAGGCGTGCACATGGCGTGGCCCGCTGAGCTCGGTCCCCAGGGCCCACTGGACGATGTCGTGGTGATGGGCGCCCCAGTCGGTGACGCGACCGCCGGAGTAGTCGTAAAACCAGCGAAACAGATAGTGACAGCGCTTCGGGTTGTAGGCGACCTTGGGGGCGGGGCCGAGCCAGAAGTCCCAGTCGAGTCCGGAGGGGACCGGAGCGTTCGGGACGAGCTCGGATACCGGTCCTTTGCCGATCACGACGTCGACCGAGCGCAGCTTGCCGAGCTTGCCGTTGCGGACGAGCTCGGCCGCCCAGCGAAAGCGCCAATCCGAACGCTGCTGGGTTCCGGTCTGGAAGACCCGACCGTAGCGCCGCGCGGCATTCGACATGGCACGTCCCTCGGCGACCGTGAGGGACAGCGGCTTTTCGCAGTAGACGTCTTTTCCGGCCTGGCAAGCATGCACCGCGGTCAACGCGTGCCAGTGATCCGGTGTGGCGATAATGACCGCGTCGATGTCCTTGCGCGCGAGCAACTGGCGGTAGTCGCGGTAGCCCTGGACGTGCACGCCCGCGCTCGCGGCCTTCTTGGTCGCCTTTTCGATGTGGCCACGGTCGACGTCGCACACGGCAAGCAGCTCGAAGTCCGCCATGTGTACGACGCGCCCGAGGTGGTGGTTGCCGCCGCCAAGGCCTCCGACACCGATGATGCCGAGCCCGATGCGTTCGTTGGCGGACCGACCGCGGGCCAGCCGAGCTGCTCGAGGAAAGGCTGCCGCCACGCCGGCGCTTGCACCGACTTGGCCTAGAAAACTTCGACGAGTGCGAGGACGAGACATGCGCGCATCCTCAACGGTGGCGCCGGCGCTGTCCAGGCCGGGCCTGGTAACGGGGCCCCCTGGGTCGGTGCGGCTACAGGCTGATGCGCCGCACGCGCCGGCGTCGTGTTGGGCGTGATCGGGGCCTCTTGTGGGGCCGAGGCTTGACTTCGGTGGTGTGCGGCGATGGGAACGTCCGTGGTCCGTTCCAGAATCGGCCGGGTACGAACGGGGCCTGTTTTGGTCGGACTCGACGGACTCGTCCGGTCTTGTGGTCGCGCAGTTCGATCCGCGGCTGCGACCCCTGTCCAAACTTGAGGATCACGTCGCCGTCGCGGTTGTCGATGTGGATCTCCACCTCCTGCGGAGTCCCCTTGCTCGGCGCCACACCTTGGGGCGGCTTGCGACCGCCGGTAGCGGATGCAGCCCGCGCCGGACTGCGGCGGAACGTTGCTGGGTGCGGGGCAGTCTTCGGTAGGCGCTTGCCGAGCGCTTCGATCTGGGCGCGCGACTTGGACAACTGCATCGCAAGCTCGGCGATGCGTCGATCGACCGTGCCTCGGCGCTTCGCTTCGCGCGCGAGCAACTGTCGGTACAGCGAGCGCTGTCCCTGGTCCGCACGGGCTACCGCCGTCTGGCTGGCCGCCTGACGCGCAAGCTTCTCAGTCGTGGCCGTCCGTCGAGCGAGTTGGTTCGTGTTGCTCACGGCGGCGTCCAGCTTGCGTCGAAGCTCGGCGAGGCTCTGCTGCAACTTCTGAGCGCGCTCGGCGGACTGGTCGGCATGACCACCCAGTGCGCCGCTGACGCGCTCGAGACCGCGCTCGAGGTGGGCGAACTCGTCGCGGCTCACACCCGGTTCTTGGGGCAGGGCGTCGACGCGGGCGTCGACGCCCTCAAGCCGGGCCTCGACGTTCTGGATTCGGTCGAGGAGGCTGGCTTCGATGTCACGTTCCTCGGTGTACGCACATGCGCCGAGCGCGAGGCAGAGCAGCAAGACCGTTTTGTACATTGGTAGGGATCGCATCTGGGGGAGCGTCGGGCAAGTCGGAGCGCATGTTGCCAGGAAACGCGCCAGCCTGCCATGGGGGAGACGCGGCCGCGGTCTCGATCTACCGCCGTCAGTTGGCCCCGCAGCACTTTTTGTATTTTTTGCCGCTGCCGCAAGGACAAGCGTCATTCCGGCCGATTTTCGGCCCGGTGCGCAGAGTCGTCGTTGGCTTGGGCGGTTCTCCGTCGACAAAATACCAGCGGCCGTCCAGTCGCTCGAACACCGAACGCTCGTGATGCAGCACCTGCTGCCCGTCACGGACGTAGGTCGCGACGAACTCGACGATCCCATCCTCGTCGTCGGCGGTGCCGCGTTCGGTCTCCCGAATGTGCAGGCCTTCCCAGGTCGATTCGCTGGCCCAGGTCTCGGTTTCGGCGCGGTCGAAGTCGGCGCGGTGCTTCGGGTGGTGGGTCGCTTCGATGTAGTCGATCGCGCCTCGGCAAAAGGCCGTGTATCGGGAACGCATCAGGGCCTCTGCGGTCGGCGCCGGGCGCTGTCCGCTCAGATAGGGCTCGCAGCATTCGGCGAACGAAGCTCCGCTTTGGCAGGGGCAGTCCATCGCTGGTGCTTGTAGCCGGCTGCGCGCTGCGGAGCAAGCTTGCTTGCGCGGTTCTCAAGAGGCGCGACATGGACGGGCCGGCTCCGTATGCTCTGCAGGCCGAATCCATTTTGATCACCAACAGCAGAGGTGTTATGCACAAGTGCACGACCGAGTCGGACGTCGTCTACGTCCGCGTGGGGGACGTCGTCCCAGATTTCAAGATGCCGACCTACGAGCCCAAGGCCAAGGAGTTCGGCGAGTTCGACCTGGCCAAGCAGCGCGAAAACGGCCGTTGGACCGTCCTCTTCTTTTATCCTGCCGACTACACCTTCGTGTGAGCGACCGAGTTCGCTGCTCTGGCAGAGCAGCACTCGAGGTTCGAGCGGCTCGGAGCGGACATCGTCACGGTGAGTTCGGACACACAGTTCGTCCACCTGGCATGGCAGCGCGAAGAGAAGGAGCTCGAAGCGGTCCAGTTCACCATGGCGTCCGACGCCAACGGCAAGATCGGCTCGATGTTTGGCGTCTATCTCGACGACGCTGGGCTATCGCTGCGCGGCACCTTCCTCATCACCCCCGAGGGGAAGATCCTCAACAGTGAGGTCAACTTCCTCAACATGGGGCGCAACATCGATGAGCTGATGCGCAAGTTCAAGGCGAACCTGTACCTCGCCAAGAAGACCGAGGAGGGTTGTCCCGCCAAGTGGAAGGACGAGGGCGACGATACGCTCAAGCCCGGCCCACAGATGGTCGGTCGCGTCCACGAGGCGCTGCACAAGTAGCAACGCCCTGCGGCGCGACCGCGACGCTCAGTGCGCGGTGACGAGCGAGGCGTCCGAAAGCGTCGCCTCGAACGGCGAGAAACGCAGGAACATCGTTTGCATGGCCAGGGACGAACCGGGGCCGATCGGGAAACCGATCGAGACCCCTTGTCCGTTGGCGTCCATCGGGACGACGGCGTTCGTGAGGATCGGGGCGAGCACCAGGATGCTGCCGAACGAGACCGGGATCGGGACCGGCGAGTACTTCGGTGTGATTAGCACCAACGAGACGGTGCCGGTCTTGTGCGAGTCCGAGCGCAGAAGAAAGGCCGTGAACTCGGTTCGCCCGGTCCAGTCTGGGCTCAGGCTCTCGGGGCCGAACAGCCGCCGGGTGGGCGGGCCATAGGCGTTGGAGACCACGGCGACCTGCTGGGTTGGCACGTCATAGAGGCCACCCAAATGGAACGTGCTGCCGACTCCGAGCAGCGGCGCGGCGGCGCTGCCATTCTTGCGGAAAGTCCACTGCTTGCGATTTGGGGCGTTGAGCTTGGTCGTCGAACCTTCCTGGGCGTGCATCGTGATGCCGTCCTGCGGCCAGGATTGTGGTGCGGGCAAGGCGATCGTGATCCCGATGTACGGATCCAGTGGCACCTTGGTAGCCGTGGTCATCGTGTAACGCACCGCCGTCGTCCCCGAGCCCGTGCCGAACACCGAGAAGCTCACAGTGGTGAGCGCGCCAGCGGCCGACAGGTCGGGCTTGTCGGTCGTCCCCTGGTATTTGACGTAACCCAAGCGGACCGTCTGCCCGGTCGCCGCGTCTTGGTCCTGCAACAGCACACGCCAACCAGTGGCGCCGCCGTAGCCATAGCGGAATGCGCGCGGCTGCATGAAGTAGATCGTGTCCGCGGCGTTGGCGGTTGCTCGAGTCGACACGTTGGCCAGTCCGACGTTGTGGAACAGACGCAGATTCTCTTCGCGTGTCTCCTCGGTGGCCGTAGTGAACTGGAACAACACCTGGCTCGTACCGGCCAAGCCACCCGTTGCGTCGGCAGCGTCACTGCCGATCCACGATGCCTTGAGGGCGGTGACGACCTTGGCTGCGTCGACGCCCGCCTTGGTTGTGACGTTGAACGTATAGAGGTTCTTGACGCCAGCCGCGATCGCGGCCGAGGTCGTGCCCAGGAACCCGGTCCAGTTGCCGGCCTGCTTGGCTTGCCACTCGGTTGCGACCTTGGTCTTCTTGACGAAGACAATCGGCAGGCTACCGCTGTTCGCTTCGCGGAACATTGCAAGCGAGTTGACGCTGGTGATGTCGCCCGCCGCCGGCACGGACAAGCCGACGCCGCAGTGCGCACCGGAGGCAATGGCGATCGTCGCCCAGCCCGGAACGACGATGTTCCAGCTCGTTGCGCCTACCTGAGTGATGACTGCGGATGGCGTTGCAGTGGCTTGGCGCCCATTGCACGCAAGAGCCGTCGCGCTAGCAACGAGCGCAAGGGCGAGCGGGACGGTGACGAGCTTGGTCATGGTGTTGGTCTGTAGTAGCTGTTGCATCGGATATCGCTCCTCACTGCACCTGGACGAGCGTTGCGTCCGTGAAGTTCAGGCGAGCGATTTGCCCACCCTGGACATGGAACATGAGCGCCTGGGCAGCGAACGAGATTCCGGCCGGAACCGGGACCGCGCCGGTGTCGCCGATGCCCGCGGTGTCGAGCACGAAAGCACTGCCAGCAACCGTCAGGTTTTGGATGAGGATGTCTTTGAACGGCGTCGAGAGTGGCTGCGGAAGGTATCCGGGAGCCAAGAACACGAGCCCAAAGTCACCAGCAAAACGCTTCGATCGGATCTGGAATCCGACGCGATCGCCGCGCGCGCTATCCGGATAGACGGACTCGGGCCCGAACAGTTTCTCGGCCGGCGACTTGTAGGCCGTCGACAGCGAATACAGCGCGACGGTGCCACAATCATAGAGACCACCCATGTAGATCGTCGTGCCGACGGTCCGGTAGTTGGCCGCGGCGCCGGCCTGGAGCACGTAGGTCCACTGCTTCTTCTTGGCGGCGGCGATCTTGGTCGTGGTCCCCTCCTGGGTATGCACGAACGCCGCGTCGGTCGCGCTGCGCGGCGCTGGCAGCGTGATGCGAATGCCAGTCTGGCGGGCGATCGCGACCGGCTTGGCCAGGGTCAGGGTATAGAGGAAGGCGCGCGCACCGGTCGTCGTGCCGAACAAACTGTAGGTGACGCTGGTGCGCGATCCCGCGGCAGTCACGTTGGGCTTGGCCCCGCCCGATGCGTAGTCGACAAAACCGAACTCTACGGCCTCGCTGGTCGCTGAGTTTTGATCCTGGAGGACACCACGCCAGCCGGTCCCAGTTCCCTGTCCCTGACGGAATTCGCCAGGCTGCATGAAGTAGAGCACGTTGGCACCGCTGGCGTTCTGTCGCGTCGCGCCGCTCGTGTGTGCGGTGTTGTAGAAGAGCTTCGAGCTGAGGTCACTCGTGTCCTGCTGCACCGTCGCGGGCGTCAAGAGAAAGCGAGAGTTGCCGAGCAACTCACCGTTGGTGCGCGCCCCGTCCGTTCCGATTCGGCTGCCTTGTAGGGCGGCGCTCAGCTGGGCGAAGGTCGTCCCCGGCTTCACTTGGAGCTGAAAGGCGATCATGTTGTCAACGCCGCCTGGGTTCGGCCCGGTGACTTGTCCGAGAAAGCCGGTCCAGGAACCAGCCGCGAGTCGGTTGAACGAAGCGGCCACAGCCGAACTCGCGCTCCAACTGAAGTTCGATAGCGGTGCTGCGTTGGCTTCCTCGAACAGGGAGATCCCTGTGACGCTCGTGATGACGCCGGCGGCTGGGACGCGTACCGCCGCGGCGCAGAAGTGCACGCCGAGGCCTACGGCTTGCGTTCGATATCCCGGAATGAAGATGTTCCAGACCGTGGCCGAGAGTTGGCGTGCACGCACTGTGGCGGCCGCACCATTGCGGCGGGCGTTGCATGCTTGGGCGCGTCCTGACAGCAGGAGCGAAACGGCGAGGAGGCCGAGGACGGGGGGGGAGGACGACAGTTTCACCAGGGATCTCCGCTGATGTTCAGGGATGAGAGGAATCGCAGACGGAAAGGGTAGGGCCGGGCGCTGAGCAATGGCGTGAGAGAAGATGTCGCTGCTTGGCAGCGCGCCTCCTCTACTGAGCCTAGTGCGGTTCGTCGAATCAGCAAGTGGCTACGGCAACCTTGCCGAGTTGTTGAACGATCGGCGGGCACCGCCACAGGCCTCGACCGCTCGATCGTGCGGGTGATTCCGCCCTTGGGCCCGCGGTTTGCTCCGGCATCGCGATCTCGTATATTTGTGACATGAATGACGAAAATGCTCGGTCTCCGGAAGAATGGCGCGTCCGGCTCACGCCGGAGCAGTACCGGATTGCTCGAGACGGCGGCACTGAGCCGGCTTTCTCGGGCAAGTATTACGAACACAAAGAAGCAGGAGTCTACCTGTGCGTGTGCTGTGGGCAGCAACTGTTCGCGTCCGCCGCCAAGTTCGATTCGGGGTCGGGCTGGCCCAGCTTTGTGTCGCCACAGCGGGAAGAAGCGGTCACCGCCCTACGCGACTCGAGTCACGGGATGGAGCGGACCGAGGTGCGGTGCAGTCGCTGTGATGCGCACCTCGGCCATGTCTTCGAAGACGGTCCCGGGCCGAACGGGCTGCGCTACTGCGTCAACTCAGCCAGCCTGGGTTTCGAGCCACGCGCCGCCGATGAGCAAGGCTCCTAAGAGCCCGGCCCTCAGGCACCGAAGCTCAGTCCGCACTCCGGGC
>CAYSWE010000154.1:0-9515 GCA_964434515.1 uncultured Phycisphaerales bacterium
TGCGGTGATCGAGTCGGCACAGCGATCGCCGGTCTACAAGTTCGTTATCGAGTGGGGCCTCGCCCTGCCGCTGCACGTCGAGTTCCGCACCTTCCCGATGCTCTTCTACGTGCCGCCGTTGTTGCCGGTCATGTCGAAGGTCGAAGGTGATGCGGTCCGGGTCGACTCCGATGAACTGTTCGCCGACATCGAGAAGTCTCGGGCGCCGATGAGCTACCTCGGCAGACTGTTCGCCGCCGGCAACGATGGGAAGGTCCGCTACGCGCTGCGTAAGCAACACGCTGTACGCATGCATCGCCGCGCCGTGACGGTCGGCGATGTGACCGAGGAAGTCGCCGCCCGCGCGCTGGCCGAGGCGGATTGCACCCGGGAGCAGGCGGATGCGATTTATCGGCTGACATCGTTGCCGACGTATCACGAGCGCTTCGTGATCCCGCCGATGCAGCGCGAACAGGCCATCGAGATGCTCGAGGATCCGCATGAGCATCGTCAGTCGGTGGGGTTCGGCTTCTTGAGTGGACCCAAGAGGGGGTGAATGTGACTGAGTCAACCGACCTCGCGCGGCCCGAGCTGCCGCACACCCGGGCACATGATGCGATGGCGTGCCTGTTGGAGTATCCGAGTGATCGCTACCAGGCGGGGCTTCCCGGTTGGATCGAAGCGGTGTCTGCGGTCTGCCCGGAGGCCGCTGCCGATCTACGGCCGTTCGCCGAGTGGGTCGAGAGCCGCACGCCGGCGCAGCTCGAGGAAAACTATACGCTTACGTTCGACAACAGTACGACGCGGGCGCTAGAGGTCGGCTGGCACGTGTTTGGCGAGACCTACGGTCGCGGTGCGTTCTTGGTGATGATGCGCGACTGTTTGCGCACAATCGGCTTGCCGGAAAGCGCCGAGTTGCCCGACCACCTGGGCCACGTGCTACAAGTGCTCGGGCGGGCTGGTCCGGCGGAGGCGGCCGAACTGGGTGGGAAAGCCACGCTTGCGATCTCGAAGATCGCGGCCGTGCTCGCCGCGGAGAAGAGCCCGTGGGTGGGCGTCTTGGACGCCGCGTGGAAACTCGTCGGTAGCTACGCAGAGCCTATGCAGCTCCAGCCGACCGCATATCTGTCGCCGGAAACGCAGCCTCCGCAGGCTGCGTTCCTCCGCGACGACGGACCTCCGGAGAGGGAGACAGATCGATGAATCCGTTTCTTTGGTTTGCGATTCTTCCCTATATGTCCCTGGCCGTCTTCTTCATAGTCACGATCCAGCGCTACCGGCAAAGGAAGTTTACATACTCGAGCCTCTCGTCCCAGTTCCTCGAGAACAAGCTGCACTTCTGGGGCTCTGTGCCGTTTCACTACGGAATCCTCTTGGTGTTGACGGCGCATGTCGTCGGATTCCTTTTGCCGAGTTGGGTCTTGGCTTGGAACGCCGCTCCCCTGCGACTCTGGATCCTCGAAGTCACTGGATTGGCGCTGGGCGTCCTTACGCTCATCGGTTTGGTCAATATCTTCGTTCGCCGCCTGACAAACTCCAAGGTTCGTGTCGTCACGACGGTAGGAGACTGGGTTGTCTATGTTCTGCTCGGGATTCAGGTTCTGACGGGCATCGGTATCGCGATTTTTCACGGCTGGGGCTCCTCCTGGTTTGCGACGTCGGCGGCTCCGTGGTTGTGGTCGCTCGTTACTTTGAGTCCGGACGTCACGTTTGTCGCCAAGCTGCCATTGCTCGTCCAGGCTCACATCGTCAACGCGTTTCTACTGATTGGCTTCTTCCCGTTCACGCGTCTTGTGCACATCCTCGTAGTGCCCAATCAGTACCTATTGCGTCGGACACAGGTCGTCGTTTGGAACGACGATCGACGAGCGGCACGCCGGCGGATCTGAGCGCCTATCCTTGAACACTTGAGAGAACCGCGAGACTGCTATGGGCAAGATCGAGAGATGGGACGTTGAAGACTCCGCCTTCTGGGAGGGTGAAGGCAAGAAAATCGCGACGCGGAATCTGTGGGTGTCGATCCCCAACCTACTCCTCGCTTTTTCGGTCTGGATCTATTGGGGGATGGTTGCGAAGTACATCCAGAAGATTCACTTCTCCAACCCCGACCTCTTCAACTTTCTGAACCACGGCGGGCAGGCCTACTCCGGGGACGGCTATCGAAATCTGCTGTTCTTGCTGCCAGCGATCGCCGGGCTGGCCGGCGCCACGTTGCGAGTCCCCAACTCGTTCATGATCGCGATCTGTGGTGGGCGCAACGTCAAGTTCATGACGACGCTGCTGCTGATCTTTCCTGCGCTGGGGGCCGGCATCGCGCTGCAGGATCCGAACACGCCGTTCTATGTCTTCACGATCCTGGCAGCACTGTCAGGGGTCGGTGGCGGTGCCTTCGCCTCCTCGATGTCGAACATCAGCTTCTTCTTTCCGAAGCGTGTGCAAGGGTTGTCGCTCGGGCTCAACGCGGGGTTGGGGAATCTCGGCGTCAGTGTGATGCAGTTCGTTGTCCCTTGGATCATCACGTTTGGAGCGTTCGGAAGCTTCGGCGGAGATCCATACGCGGTCAAGACCGGCGCCGGGACGACGAACCTGTGGATTCAGAATGCGGGCTTGGTCTGGGTGCCGATCCTGGCGTTTCTGGCGATCGCTGCGTTCTTCTTCATGGACAATCTGCCGCAACACAAGATCGGCTCGACCCCAAGTGCGATCGCCAAGTATGTGTGGCTGACGCTGATTGGCTATGCGGGGGCAACACTTGCGGTGCTCTTGCTTGTTGCGGACTGGGGGCCGTTCCCGCAGTTGGCCAAGACGTTCGTGATCCTGATCATCGCTGTCGTCGTGACGCTCGCAGGCCTGCGTTTCCTGACCCCCCGGGAGACGAAGGAGAACCTGGTCGGTCAGTTCGCGATTTTCAGGAACAAGCACAACTGGGTCATGACCTGGCTCTATACGATGACGTTCGGTTCGTTCATCGGGTATGCGAATGCCTTCCCGAAGTTGATCGACGACGTCTTCGGCGTGATCCGAGTCGACGAGCTCGGCCATCCACTGGCGCAGTCGATCCTCAACCCTCATGCGCCCGTGTCGGCAGCCTACATCTGGATCGGTGCGGGTGTCGGAGCGCTGATCCGGCCGGTCGGAGGTTGGCTCGCTGACAAGCTCGGCGGGGCCAGGGTCACGCACTGGGATACGATCGTCATGATCGGCGCGACGATCGGCGCGGGCTGGTTCGTGTCGCAGGCCAGTCGTTCGCCGAATCCAGAACAGTACTTCGTTCCGTTCCTGCTGCTGTTTATCTTGCTCTTTGCGACGACCGGAATCGGCAACGGATCGACCTTCCGAATGATCCCGATCATCTTCTCGAAGGAACAGGCAGGGCCGGTTCTCGGCTGGACGTCGGCGATCGCGGCCTATGGAGCGTTCTTCATCCCGAAGATCTTCGGCACGCAGATCAAGAACGGAACGCCTGAGTATGCGCTCTATGGCTTCGCCGGCTACTACCTGTCGTGTTTGGTCGTCAACTGGTGGTTCTATGCACGCAAGAATGCGGAGATCCACTGCTGATGCTAGCGCTGAACGTAAAGGCGTTTGCGGCGACGATGATCGTCTTTGGACTCATAGCAGTCGGGACGACCGCCGACGTGCACCTTCCGGGCAACCATGTGGGCTACGCTCCGGAGCAGCCCATTGCATTCTCCCATCGGCTGCACGCGGGCGAACTCAAGATCGACTGTGTCTACTGTCACTACGCGGCACGGCGGAGTCGTACCGCGGGCGTGCCGCCGGCGAGCATCTGCATGAACTGCCACAAGGTGGTCACCGCAGGTTTTGATGCCATGCAAGCGGAGCGCAAGCTGGCTGCGACGGAGAAGCGTGAGCCCCGGCGTGTCTTCTCGCCGGAGATTCGCAAGATCTATGACGCGCTTGGGCTTGATGGCAATGCGAAGCCCAAGGTTTCCGCCGCTGGCGAGTCGGAGGCGAAGCCGATCGAGTGGGTTCGCGTGCACAACCTGCCGGACTTCGTCTTTTTCAATCACAGCGTCCATGTTGCGAAGCACGTGGCCTGTCAGAGATGCCATGGGCCCGTGCAGGCGTTTGAACGCATGCGCCAATACGCGGATTTGTCGATGGGTTGGTGCCTGGACTGTCATCGGAACACGCAAGTTGCGGATACTTCTGGGAAGACTCGATTCCCGACGACGGATTGCGGCGCCTGTCACTATTGAGAGAGAACATGAGTTCGGACGCATCGAATTACGAGGCCTGGTGGCGAAGCTCGCGCGAGCGTGAAGGGGCGCTCGCGGCGCGGGATATCAATGAGGATGTGCGCCGCTGGCTTGCCGAAGAGGATCTGGCCGTACATCCTGTAGCTGGGCTAGGCGCGTCGGCGCACTCACGGCGGAGTTTTCTGAAGCTCGTCGGGTTTGGGCTCGCCGGTAGCGTTGCCGCGTGCTCGCGCGCACCGACGAGTAAGGTGATCCCGTACCTGGTGGCACCCGAGGAGATCGTGCCGGGGAAGTCGTATTCGATCGCCACGACCTGCAGCGGTTGTGAGGCAGGGTGTGGCGTCCTCGCGACCTGCATGGATGGGCGGCCAATCAAGCTCGAAGGCAATCCTGACAGCCCGATCTCGCGCGGAGGGCTTTGCGCGTCGGGGCAGGCCAACCTGCTATCGCTTTATGACGAGCGTCGCTTGGACGGGCCGCGGATGCGCAGCGATCGGGGGGGGGCGTTCGAAAGCGCGACTTGGGAAGACGCGGACCTCGCGATACGCCAGAGGATCAAGAAGGTCCAGGCGGACGGCGGTGCCGTTCGTGTTCTGACAGGTACGATCCACTCGCCGAGCGAACTCGCTACGGTCGAGCGCTTTGCAGCAAGCTTCGCGGACGCGCAGCACATCATGTACGACCCGCTGTCGTGCTCGGCGATTCTCGACGCACACGAACGCACGCACGGCGTCCGGGTCTTGCCGACCTACCGCTTCGAAGCGGCACGGTTGATTGTCTCCCTCGACGCCGACTTCCTGGGTACCTGGATCTCCCCGGTCGAGTTTGCGCGAGGTTGGGCGCAGGCGCGCAATCCGGAGCGTGGAACCATGGCCAGGCACGTGCAACTGGAAGCGCGTATGTCGATCACAGGCAGCAGCGCCGACGAGCGAGCGCGCCTGGCTCCGTGGGAGTTCGCCCCGACGCTGGCGGCGCTCTGTAGTCAGATCGCCGAGCTCGCCGGGACGGCGAGTCCTGTGGACCGGCCGGAGCTTGCACCAGCGCTCGCGGCGACGGTGTCCAAGATCGGCGCCGAGCTGTGGGCGCAACGTGGCCACGCGATGCTCGTCTGCGGTAGCAACAGTGTTGCGGAACAGATCGTCGTCAACAAGATCAACGACTTACTGGGCGCCTATGGGACGACCTTGGATCTCGTTCGGCCGTCCCTGCAGCGTCGTGGAAGCGATCGGGCACTGATGACGCTCTTGGCCGAACTGCGCGCCGGCAAGGTCGCCCTCCTGATCGTCCAAGGTGTCAATCCTCTCTATGACCTTCCCGCCAGCGTCGATGCCGCCGCTGCGTTCGCTAGAGTCGGGACGCTGATCCGAATCGCTTCGCACGACGACGAGACGGCGGCCGCCGCGGACTTTGTCTGTCCCGAGGCACACGGTCTCGAGGCATGGGGGGACGCCGAGCCAAGAGCCGGTGAGTTCCACCTGAGGCAGCCGACGTTGCCGCCGTTGCGCTCGGCGCGGACCTTCCGCGTGCATCTTGCCCGTTGGATCGGTGACACGCGGGAGGATCGTGTGATTCTGCGCGATCATTGGCAGGCAGAGTTGTTCAAGCGAGCCGGCGGCAGCTCGAAGTTCGACGCATTCTTTGAGGCTGCTTTGCAACGGGGCTGCGTGACGGCCCCGTCGAGCCAGGTCCCCAAGGCTAAGGCCTTCGATGGTGCGGCGGTCGCGACACCCACGCAGCGGGCACTGCCGGAATCGGGGACGATGGGCCTCGTTCTGTATCCGACGGTCGGCCTCCTGGATGGGCGGCACGCCCATAACCCATGGCTGCAGGAATTGCCGGATCCGGTGACGAAGTGCGTTTGGGACAACTACGCGTCGGTTTCGCCGAGTGCGGCCAAGCGTTTGGGCGTTCAGCAAGGTGATGTCGTACGAGTTTCGGCAGGCGAGCTGAGTGTCGAGGTTCCAGTCGTGGTCCAGCCCGGGCAACACGATGGCGTTGTCGCGATTGCGCTCGGCTACGGGCGACGCGGCACGGATCGATTCGCTGGGATTGGACCTGAATGGTTGGAGAAGCGTGCGACCGTGGCTCCAGGCACGCTGGTCGGCGTCAACGCCGTTGTGCTCGCGCCACCGGACGATGGGCTCGTGTATGATACGCAGGCTGTCACCGTGACCAAGCTCGCGCGGCGCGTCGACATCGCCTGCACGCAAGACCACCATACGCTTTCGGTCCCGGAGCATCTGGCACCGGTGGGTGGCGGGGAGCGACCTGTCGTGCATTCGACGACACTCGCCGAATGGAAGAAGCATGGTGCCCACGCGTTTGGTGAACACGCGGGACATTCTGAATCGCTCTGGTCCGAGGATCACGCCAACGACGGTCACCGGTGGACTATGGCGATCGATCTTTCCGTGTGCACCGGATGTTCCGGCTGCGTAGTCGCGTGCCAGGCGGAGAACAACGTTCCGGTCGTGGGTAAGGACGAGGTCCGCCGACACCGTGAGATGAGTTGGATACGGATCGATCGTTATTATCGAGGCGATGGTGACGACGTGGAGACCGTGCATCAACCGATGATGTGCCAGCATTGCGCGCACGCTCCCTGCGAGACAGTGTGTCCGGTCTTGGCAACCGTTCACAGCTCCGAAGGCTTGAATCAACAGGTATACAACCGGTGTGTTGGGACACGTTATTGCGCGAACAACTGTCCATACAAGACTCGGCGATTCAACTGGTTTGATTACCCGCACGAGGACCGCCTGCAGAATATGGCCCTCAATCCTGACGTAACGATTCGCAGCCGCGGCATCATGGAGAAGTGCTCTATGTGCATCCAGCGTATACAGGCTGCGAAGGCCGCTGCGAAACGGGATGGCCGTGCCGTGGGCGATGGCGACATCAGTCCTGCTTGCGAGCAGTCCTGTCCGAGCCAGGCCATTGTCTTCGGTGATGGCAATGATCCGAAGAGCCGAGTCTCGAAGGCGCTTCGCAGCCAACGGGCCTACACCGTGCTCTCTGAGCTTGGAGTCAAGCCAGGCGTCCACTACCTCGGTGTCGTGCGGAACAAGCAGGAGGGGCACGGATGAGCGACTTGGCTGTCGAGACGCCCTTTGCAGGAGACCTGATTACCGGGGGTAAGACGCCAACGGATGTCACGCGCGACGTGTGCCTTCCGCTTGAGCGGCGACCGACGTTCTATTGGTGGGCCGCCTTCGTGCCGGCTCTGGCCGCATTGGGCCTGGGGCTCGTCGCGGGTGCCTATGAACTCTCGGTCGGAATCGGGACCTGGGGGCTCAACCGAACCGTGGGGTGGGCTTTCGATATCACGAACTTCGTGTTCTGGGTCGGGATTGGTCACGCTGGCACGCTGATTTCGGCCGTGCTCCTCCTGCTGCGGCAGAAGTGGCGCACCTCGATCAACCGCTCGGCCGAAGCGATGACGATCTTCGCGGTGATCTGTGCCGGACTCTTTCCGCTGATCCACATGGGTCGGCCTTGGCTGGCGCACTGGGTCTTCCCGTATCCGAATACGCGCGGACCTATCTGGGTCAACTGGCGATCGCCGCTTCTATGGGACGTCTTTGCCATCGGGACCTACTTTACGATCTCACTCGTGTTTTGGTATATCGGTCTTGTTCCCGACCTGGCAACGGTCCGTGACCGCGCCAAAGGTTGGCGCAGGAAGGTCTTCGCCTGGATTAGTCTAGGCTGGGACGGGTCGGCCAGGACGTGGGCGCGATATGAGGTCGCGTGTATGCTGCTCGCGGCGTTGGCGACGCCGCTCGTCGTCTCCGTGCATAGTGTCGTCAGTGCGGATTTTGCGACGGCGCTCGTTCCTGGATGGCACGCAACGCTGTTTCCGCCGTACTTTGTGATTGGCGCCGTGTTCTCGGGATTCGCCATGGTCCTGATGCTGATGCTGATCGCACGCAAGACCATGCACTTTGAGGACTACATCACGCGCAAGCACATCCTCGCCATGTGCAAGGTGATCGTATTCACCGGTAGCATCGTTGGGTCGGCCTATCTGACCGAGCTATTCATAGCCTGGTATTCGGCGGACAGCTACGAGCAGTTCGTGTTCAAGAACCGACTGTTTGGTCCGATGGGCTGGGCGTACGGAATCATGGTCTTCTGCAATGTGATCACGCCACAAATGCTCTGGTTTCGTCGGGTTCGCAACTCGCTCCTGGCAGTTTTCGTTGTCACGATTCTGGTCAACATTGGCATGTGGTTCGAGCGCTTCGTGATCATCGTTGGCGCGCTCTCGCGTGACTTCCTACCGTCGTCGTGGGCCAGCTACACACCGACGTCGATCGAGATCGCGACGCTGATTGGCAGCTTCGGGCTCTTCTTTACGCTGTTCCTGTTGTTCTGCCGCTTCCTGCCGATGATCGCGATCTCGGAGGTGAAGGCGGTGCTACCAAAGCGAGGTAGGCCCAAGGTGGGACAGGCGCAGGCACCATCCACGGAGCAAGCGGCATGAGCAATCGAGTGGATTACGCCGTCTTCGACGACGAGCAGGCGATGCTAGACTCGATTCGGGCCTGTCGCAGCCTGCACCTCTCGGTGGGCAACGCATGGACCCCATACCCAGTGCACGGCATCGACGAACTACTGGAGCTGCGGGCGACGCGGTTGCCCTGGGCAACCTTTGTCGCGGGCACCCTCGGAGTCTGTTTGGCGCTACTCTTCGAATACTGGAGTTCCGCCGCGGATTGGCCTCTCAATGTTGGGGGCAAGCCGTTCGACTCGCTGCCGGCGTTCGTTCCAGTGGCTTTCGAGAGCCTCGTGTTGTTCGCCGGTCTCACGACCGCGTTTGTCCTCTTTCTCCGGTCGGGGCTTCGTCCGGGTCGTAAGAGGCGGATCCTCGACGAACGGCTCACGGACGACCGCTTCGCGATTCGGATCGACCGGACGGACGCGAGCGTGACGGACGGGGAGGTCGCCGACTTGCTCGAACAGCACGGTGCAGTGCACGCCTGGTCGGAGGTCGAAGACTGATGTTTCGCAAGAATGCGCTGACCCTGATCGGCCTACTGTTGACGATCCTGGTCCTCCTTGGTCTTCGCCGTGCACTGACGCGTGATCCATCGCGTCGCAACTGGGAGGTTTTCACCGAAATGCTGTATTCGGTAGCTTACGAACCGAACAGTGAGAATCCGATCTTCACGAATCGGAGCACGGAGCAGGGGCTGCCCGCCGGAGTCGTGCCGCGCGGTCGCGTGTCGTTCCCGTATCCCAAGGGCGAGCAGGCAGCCCTGCGGGCTGGAAAGGAACTCAAGAGCCCCCTGGATGGACGCAGTCCTGCGG
>CAYSWE010000155.1:0-9374 GCA_964434515.1 uncultured Phycisphaerales bacterium
CAGGGCGTGAACAGAGAGCAGGCTGGTTCCTAGCAGGACGTAGGCTTGCGGCGTGCACAGCAGCATGGCGCAAGGATACGTGATTGGCCGCCTCGTGCGTATGGCCCGCTCAGGCGGTGATGGCAAGCGCCAGCCAAGTCGCTCCCAGCGCCATGGTCCCTACGCCTAGTGCCACCGCGACCCGCTTGTTGCGCACGAAGATCGTGCCGGCGTTCAACCCGAAGACCCCGGCCGCGCAGAGGTCGAACGGTCGGTGGCGACCGAACGCGAACAACGCGAGCGCAAGGACGGCCATGGCCACGGAGAAACTGCCCAACCAAACAAGGCGCTTGGAGGCCTTACTTTGACGGCAGGACGCTGACGTCGATGCATTCATGAACTCGCAGCATAGCATGGATGGCCGCGCCGCCAGCTACTCGGGCGCGGCCGCGAGCAGCCGTCGGTAGCCTGTGGTTTCGTGCATTTCGACGACGTCATCTCGGCGACGGTGCAGCACGCCGTCGGCGGCGCAGGCTTCGATGACCCGAATGGCCTCTTCGGTGGGCAGCACGCAGCCGGCGGTAGCCAGTCCGTCGGCCTCGATGCAGGTCTTCGCTACCACAGTGGCCGCGCGTCGATCGGTCTGGCCCAGGCCGGTTCTTGGGTCGATGATGTGCGAATAACGGACGCCGTCGATCTCGACGAATTGCATGGTATCGCCGGAGGTTGCGACGGCGCGGTCGACCAGCGCGAGCCGTTCGTGCGTTTCGGAATCACCGCTTTGCACGGCGATCACCCAGTGGCGCTTCCCGGGCGGGGCATGGCTCACGCGGATGTCGCCACCGCCGTCGATGAGCGCGCGGTGGATCCCGTGGCGCTCGAGCAACTCGATGCACTGGTCGATGGCGTAGCCCTTAGCGATCCCGCCAAGGTCGAGGCGCATGTCGCGCTGGATGAGCAGCACCGAGGAGTGCTCTGGCGAGAGCTGCACGTACTTGCGACCGACGGCGTTCGCCGCGCGCGACAGCGCTTGGTTGCTCGGTAGCTTCCCGATCTTGCGGGCCCTTCGCCAGAGCGCGACGAACGGCCCGACGGTGACGTTGAATGCCCCATGCGTGCGCTGCGCCAGCCGCTCGGCGTGCTGCAACACCCGCAGCAAGTCCGAGCTCACTTCATGGAATTCGCCGTCGCCGGCATGCGCGCAGAGGCGCATGAGCTCGCTCGTGGCCGTCCAATCGCTGAGGCGCCGGTCGAGTTCGGTCAGTCGCGCGAAGATGGCGCTCGCAGCGCTGCGTGCCTTGGTGGCGGTTGCTGCGTAGAATACGGCGCGAAACGGCACGCCCATGCGGACCCGAGCGAACTCGTAGCGAACGAGGCCGCGGTCGGTGGGCAAGGTCGAAGGTGTCGTGCACGAGATCGCCATGGCAATCGTGCAGGAGATGACTAAGGACTTCCGCAACATGGCATTCCAAGAGACAGCGAACCGAGATGACGTACGCGCGCACGTTCTACTTATTGGCGATCCTACCGGCCTGTGTGAACTCGAGTCCAACCCTCGACTGGAGCAGGTCGCAACAGGGCAGCAAGGTCGCGAGCAAGCCCGCCAGCAGGCCGAGCAGCGAGGCGCCGTTCGTCGCCTACACCGAGACGATTCCCGGCACGGGGATTCATTTCGACCTGGTGCCGATTCGCGCGGGCAAGTTCCTGCTGGGTAGCCCGGAGACTGAGCCGGGGCGCAGCAAGGACGAGGGGCCGCAACGTGCGGTCGAGGTCGATGCGTTCTGGATGGGGAAGTGCGAGGTGACGTGGAACGAGTATGAGCTGTGGCAACTCGATCTCGACATCCAGCGGCGGCAAGTCGAGAAGCGAGCACCGGGGCCGCGCGACGCCGAGGCGGACGCGATCACGCGGCCGACCAAGCCTTATGCCGACATGAGCTTTGGAATGGGGCAGGACGGGTTTCCAGCGATTTGCATGACGCAACTCGCGGCGAAGTACTACTGCGAGTGGCTCAGCGCTAAGACCGGACACTACTATCGGTTGCCGACCGAGGCCGAGTGGGAGTATGCCTGCCGTGCTGGAACGAAGACCGCGTATTCGTTCGGCGATGATCCGGCCAAGCTGGGCGACTACGCGTGGTACGGCGACAACGCCGAGGAAGGCTATCGCAAGGTCGGCACCAAGAAGCCGAACCCGTGGGGGCTCTACGACATGCACGGCAACGTCAGCGAGTGGACCCTCGATGGCTACGCCAAGGATGCCTATGCAAAGCTCGCCGGTGGTGTCCACGAGCCATTTTCCAAGCCGACGACCCTGTACCCGCGGGTTGTGCGTGGTGGATCTTGGCAGGACGACGCGGACTGGTTGCGCTCGGCCAAGCGGATTGCGTCGGATCCCGACTGGAAGATGCAGGACCCACAGATTCCGCAGAGCATCTGGTACCACACCGACGCGCAGTTTCTCGGCTTCCGCGTCATTCGGCCGCAGCACGAGCCGAGCCAGGCCGAAAAGGACCGCCTCAGCGCGCTCACCGCTGCCGAGCGCAAGGAGATTGCAGAGCGGCAGCGCTGAGCGCGGCGTTTCGCTATCATCCGGACTCCTTTTCCTCTGTTGGTGATTCCAGAATGACGCAGACCCCTCCAAGCCCCCTCCAAGCTTCTCGCCGTGACTTCCTCAAGGCCTCGACCGGGACCGCGCTCGGTGCGTCGCTCGCCACCGCCCCTGTGTTGGCGCACGGCGTGCATGTCCTTGGCGATGAGAAGCTCAAGGTCGGCCTCATCGGCTGCGGCGGCCGCGGCACGGGTGCGGCGGCGAACGCGTTGCGTGCCAGCGAGGACAACGTACTCTTTGCCATGGCGGACGTGTTCGCCGACAAGATCCAGTCGAGTCGGGCGCGCTTGCGTAAGAATGCTGTCGGCGCCCAGGTGCTCGTCGATGACGAACACTGCTTCACAGGGTTCGATGCCTACAAGAAGGTCGTCGACTGCGTCGATGTCGTAATCCTTACGTGCTCACCGCACTTTCGCCCGGAGCACCTCGCGTACGCCATCGCACAGGGCAAGCACGTGTTTTGTGAGAAGCCCGTCGCTGTCGACGCGCCGGGCATCCGTTCGGTGATCGAGACCTGCAAGAAGGCCAAGGAGAAGAACTTGGCGATCGTCTCCGGGCTCTGTTACCGCTATCACCGGCCCAAGCTCGAGCTCTACAAGCGGATTCATGCCGGCGCCATCGGTGAGATCCGCACCCTGCAAGCGACCTACCACGGCGGTGGCCTCTGGCATCGTGGCAGCAAACCGAAGTGGAGCAACATGGAGTATATGATCCGCAACTGGGTCTACTTCGCGTGGCTCGCCGGCGACATGATCGCCGAACAGCACATCCATAGCCTCGACAAGGTTGCGTGGGCCATGCAGGACAAGTATCCGATCGCGGTGACTGCATGCGGCGGTCGCACGCAGCGCACCGGTCACAAGTATGGCAACGTCTACGACCACTTCTCAACGGTCTACGACTTCGAAGGAGGCGTCAAAGCGTTCTGCTCGTGCCGGCAGTGGAACGGCTGCACCAACGACGTATCCGACTACGCCTATGGCACGAAGGGCGTCGCCGCGCTCCAAGGCCACTGGATCAAGGGGGAGAACGCCTGGCGCTTCAAAGGCAAGGGTGGAAACATGTACGACGACGAGCACGTCGCCCTATTCCGCAGTATTCGCAACGGCCGCCCGATCAACAACGGCGAGTACATGTGGAAGAGCACGCTCATGGCGATCATGGGCCGCATGTCGGCCTACACCGGCAAGCGCGTCACCTGGGACATGGCCCTCAACTCCAAAGACAAGCTCGGCCCGGACCGCTACGAATGGAACGACCAGTTCAACGCACGCCCGATCGCCGTCCCAGGCGTAACCAAGTTCGTCTGACCAGGTGGCGCGGAAATAAGGTGTCGGAAATAAGGTGTCGTAGTCATTTTTTCTATCAAACCTTGCGGTAGGCATCGTTGCCGAGCAGCACTGCCTGCGTGAGCGCGCCGCTGTAGTCAAAGTTGCAGGTCGTGGGGCCCCGCGTCTTGCAAGCTTCGATCCACTCCTTGTGGTGTCCGATCGACTTGGGGATCCATGGCGCTGGGCGCTTGAAGTCTTTGAAGCGCTCCTTCGGGCCAAACTCGTGGTGCGCATAGTTGGAGATGAGCCAGCTATCGTCCGTGACGAAGAGCACGCCGTTCTTCCACTTCTCGAGGCCGAGCTTGGCGAGGATCGGCGGCTGCTTGCCGCCGTCATACCAATGCACGCGGTGGTGCGGGTGCTCGTAGTGCACTTCGAGCCAGGTGGGAGTGCCCTCGGGATCCACGGGTGGACCCTTGGCCGTCGTCTTCTGCGGAACGCGCAGCTTGAGGGCCCAGTGCACCAGGTCGAGGTAATGGCAACCCATGTCCGCCAGCGTGCCGCCACCAAAGTCCCAAAAACGGCGCCAGTTGGCGGGGTGGTAGGTTCCGGGGTGGTACGGGCGCGGCGGCGCGGTGCCGAGCCACAGGTCCCAATGCAGATAGCTCGGTGGCTCGACCGCCTCCTTGGGGCGGCCTTTGCCGGACCAGCTCTTGTTGCAAAATGCCCAGGCTTCGCGCACCTTGCCGATTGCGCCGGACTGCACGAGCTCGACCACGCGCCGATAGTTGTCGAGCGCGTGGATCTGCGTGCCCATCTGGGTTACGGCTTTGTGTTCTTGGGCCAGCTTGGCAATCTCTCTTGCCTGGGCGACGGTATGCGTCAGCGGCTTCTCGCAATAGACATCGAGGCCGCGCGTGAGCGCAGCTTTCGTCGCCGGGAAGTGCGTGTGGTCGGGTGTGCTGACGACGACCGCGTCAAGCTTGTCGAGCTCGATGAGTTCATGGAAATCGACGAAGCGCTTGGCCTTCGGAAACTTCTTGGCCGCCCCCGCGAGTCGATGCTCGTCGACATCGCAGAGCGCGACGATGTGCTGACTGGCGACCGCGCCGAGGTTCGCGCCGCCGCGTCCGGCGACGCCGATGACGCCGAGGCGCAGCTTGTCGGGCGTCCAGATCGGACCATGCCAAGTCCGACCCGGTCGCGGCACGATGAGCGCCGTGGCTGCGATGCCGGATTTGCTGAGGAAGCTACGGCGGCTCAGGCGCCCACTTGCTCGACGCTGTCTTGATGCAGGGCTCACAGTTTTCTCCTCTTCTTGCCTTCGGGTTGGCTTGCCGTCGCGTGAATCGGGCGCAGCCAGATGTTTCGGAACCAGGCGTAGAACTCGCCGTGCACCTGTTCGGGTGCGTGCCGTTGTAGGCCGATGAACCCACGTTTGGCCCGTTTTGCGAACGGCTTGCCTGGCACCTTGTGTGTGTCCACGTCATAGAGTTCGTGCCCGTTCAGTTCGACGCGAATCCGGCTGCCGCGATAGCGAATGCGGTAGGTGTTCCAGCGACCGTTCGGGCGCAGTGCATCCCTTCCGCCGGGTTTCCCGGCCGCGACCGAGCCATACAGACCACCGGCGAACTGGTAGGGCTTCAGCTTGGTCTTAGTCACGCGTTCCCAGTTGTGATCGTCGAGGATCTGGATCTCACAACCCGAGTAGGCTGGGTTGGACCCATCGCGCGCCGCGCGCAGGAACACGCCGCTGTTGGCCATGTCGGCGATCTTGAAGTCCAGGCGCAGGTCGAAGTCTCGGAAGTCGCGCGTCGTGCGCAAGTAGCCGCCGCCGCCGGTCCTGCGGAATGCCAGCACGCCGTTCGCGGTCACGAAGCCTTCGGGCTTGGCGCCGACCGGTTCCCAGCCCGCCAGCGACTTGCCGTCGAACAGCCGTTGAAAGGAGCTTGTTCCGAGCGCATGCAACTGGCCCTGATCGTCGACGCGAAACACGGCACGATCAAACAGTGGCAACTCACGCAGGCGGATGTTGCGAAAGCGCGCCCTGGGCTTGCCGGGGTCGTTTCGGTTGCCGTGCACCTGTAGGCCGATCCGGCCCTCGACGGCGAACCCCTTGGGGTTGGTGTGTTCGAAGTCGGTGATCTTCTTGCCGTTGAGCCAGACCTCGATGCGCGGCGTGGTCCCGGTGCAGCGCACGTCGACACGGTTCCACTCACCGCGCCGGAACGCGGCCTTGGCGGTCGAGTTGTGCATGAGCCAGCCGTCCGCATAGATACCGCCGATCTCGCCGTTTGGCCGGTAGTCGAGCGTCACCTGGTAGCCGCGCCCGCCGCCCTCGTTCGCCGGCACACCGCGCGGGACCATGTTGAGGAAGATCCCGGAGTCGAACGGATAGTCGATCCAAGTCTCAAGCGACAGCTGGAAGCTGCGGTAGTAGCCTTTGGTATAGAGGAGCCCGCCAGCGTGGTTCGGACCTTCGCGCCCGACGATCGCGCCGTCCTCGACGCGCCACACAGCCTTGCCGTCGTAGCGCCCGCCGCGCGTGGTCCAACCCTCGAGGCTGTGGCCGTCGAACAACGAACGAAACTGCGCACCGGCGGGGTGCGTGGCGGGGTGGGTGGCGGGGTGGGGCTGCGCGGGAATCGGCGATGTCGCGAGAAGGATCCCGAGAGTGAAAGAAACCGTGGGTTGCATGCGCTAGTTTTACCGGATCTTCGCTGCATACTCGTGCCCAATGACAAAGCTCGGTTTCGCGAAGGACATCGCCGGTCTGCTACGCAACGCGCAGACCCTCTGGATCGTGGCTCCAGCCGCGGTTCTCTCCAAGCGCAAGTTTCCCAAGCCCGTAGCCGCTGCGCTCGGCCCGCTTGCGGACCTTGTGCTCGAGTTGGCCAAGGGAGTGAGTCCTGGCGATCAAGGCGCCGCACGCGGGACCCTCACACAGATGGCCGGTCCGCGTCGGCTACGGTTGGGCGTGCTGCCCGATCAGGTCTCCCGGTTCAACAGCCCGGCCCGAGCGCATGCCGTGCGCAACGTGATCAGCGGGCTCGCTCGCGGTGGCGATGGCAAGACCGCCGTCTTGCTGGTCCTCGACGAACCGGAGCATTACAGCGCGGCGGTCAATTCGGTCGCGCGCGTGCTGCCGCTGTTCAGCCGCAAGACCAAGCAGAAGCAGCGCAAGAGTCCGAAGAGGGGCGCCTCACAGGTGCAGGTCTGTGCGGTTACCACGCGCGGCAAGAACGTGCGCGCCGACGCGATCATCAAGGCCACGGCCGAGAGCGTGCGCGAGGCCGCCCGGCTCTGTGACACGCCGCCGAGCGAGCTGGATCCGGCCGGCCTCGCGCGACAGGCCAAGGCGCTGCTGCGCGGCATCGCCGGCGTGCGGGTGCGCGAGATCGTCGGCAAGGATCTTGTCGCCGAGGGTCTCGGTGGCGTGCATGGCGTCGGTCGCGCCGCGCTCTCGCCGCCGCGCGTCGTCATCGCGACCTGGAAGCCCACGCGCGTCACCGGTCCACACGTCGCACTCGTTGGCAAGGGCGTGACCTATGACACCGGCGGGCTCAACATCAAGGTCGGCGGCTCGATGAGCGGTATGAAGGCCGACATGGGTGGCGCCGCCGCCGTGCTCGGTGCCTTCCGCACGCTGGCATTGACCAAGTGCAAGCGTCGCGTATCGCTCGTGCTCTGCATCGCCGAGAATGCCATTGGCCCGGCATCCTACAAACCGGACGACATCCTCGTGATGCACTCGGGCAAGACGGTGGAGATCAACAATACCGATGCCGAAGGGCGACTGCTCCTGGCCGACGGTGTCAGCTATGCAGCGCGCAAGCTCGGCGCGGAGATCGTCTTGGATGCCGCGACGCTCACCGGCGCGCAGGTGATCTCGACCGGGACCGTGCACGCCGGGATCGTCAGCAATGAGGACGAACTCGAGCGTCTCTTCGTCGACGCTGGCAGGGCGAGTGGCGACCTCTGCCACCCAATGATTTTCGCGCCCGAACTGTTCCAAGCGGAGTTCGCCAGTCGTGTCGCCGACATGAAGAACTCCGTCAAGAATCGACGCAATGCACAGAGCAGCTGTGCGGCGCAGTTCGTCCATTCGCACCTCGAGGGTTGCGATGTGCGCTGGTGCCATGTCGACATGGCCGGACCATCCCGGCGCGACGAACGGGGCACGGGCTACGGCGTCGCGTTGCTGCGCGAGGCCGTGGCGCGGCTCTAGAAACGCGGCCGAAAAGCCGGCATGGCTGCGACGCCCGCTAGCACGCACCCTGCAAAGCCGGAAAGCCTCGACAAAACAGTTAGTTTGCCTGCGTTTTCCGACTTCACAGGGCACGCACTCCCGAACGTCTCGCCTATACCGGACTTTTCTGCCGCTTTTCTAGAGTGTCTGCGGTGCCCCGCGTGGACCGCTTGCCGCCCGATAGCGTGAATGGCCTCGGCGGCTCCATGGAGAGATGCGCATGTTGTCGCTTTTCCTTCCTTCCGCTCAGGAGGCAGGTCGGCATGGCTAGTCCCGCGCGCAACGACCGCTGGGAGTGGCTCGTCGATCTGGTGCTCGGCAACCGTGAGTCCACAGAACTAACGGCCGCGGTGTACTCCATCCCTCTGGAGAGACTCGACGACGAGTTCGTAGGTGCGCTTGGGCGCATAGTGGGCGAAGAGTGTGCGCCTGTCCGACCCCCGGTGAGAAGCGTGTTGACCGCTACCTTGGGGCGGTGCATGGAGAGTGGGCGGACGGCTACGGCGTTTGCGCTATTGGCCGAGATCCGCAGACGCAGCCGATTCCCTGCGGCTTCGCAGCGAATCGCCGGACTCGGACGACAGGCCGTACATGACTACGTTGTGGAGGCCGAACCGAGCGCGATCACAGGCAGGCTCGGCACTGTGTCCGTGCGTGTTGGTGTGAGCTGCTTTCTTCGATATCTCGTGGGAGATGAGGACGGCCTCGGGGAACTCTACAGTGGGCACCTCGCTAGCATGTTGCGCGGCAGGTGGCTGAGACGCAGGTGTCGCGGGTGGCCGGTACTCGCGTCGGAGGACGACCTTCTTCAGGAGACGTTCATTCGCCTCCTCACGTGGTTTCGGCACGCTCCACATCTGATTTGTTGTCCCGCGGAGCTGCTCTTGTATGCCAGGAGAACGCTAGAAAACCTGGCGACGGACTTGTCGCGCTCCCAGACGCGCTGCGAGTCGCTACCGTATGCTTTGGACTCGTTGCCCGCGCCCGCTCGTGGTGGCATCGAAGCATTTCCGGTCGTCGACTGGATTGAGCGTGTCTTGCGCCTTTGGGCGAACGGAGTCGCGGAAGTTCCGGAAACCCGGCTCGCCGAGCATTTGCTCCCGCTTGCCGATCTCGTCGAAGAACTCGGCGGACTGCCGCGGACCAGCGATGTGCGTGCTGCGCTCGGGCTGTCGTGGTCGACGGCGTCGCGGTTGCGGGCGGAACTGCTCCTGGCGCTGCAGCAGCGCCTCCGAGTCCGTGGGCCGGAGCTGGCCGACGGGGCT
>CAYSWE010000156.1:0-9318 GCA_964434515.1 uncultured Phycisphaerales bacterium
GCGGATGCGGCGTTCGGCCGTGCGCTGCAGATCAGCCCAGCTGTCGACGCCGAACATGGCGAGCTCCGCGCGATCCTGCAGCCTCGATGCAATCCGCTTGAAACCCGCAAGCTTGCGGAGCGGAGCACGAGCGGGGTCGGACCTGAGACTCTGCACGTCACGAAACCCGAGTTCCACGGCGGCTTCGAGCTCGGCGACGGCACGCTCGGTGTGGTCGGCATCTGCATCCAAGCACGCCAGGTCGACGAGCACGTGCTCGCAATCTTCGCCCCGCTCCAGGCGCCTCATGAGGGCGCGACGCGAACTCGCCGATTCGAGCGGCGACGCGCCAACGAGCGCCTTGAAGGCGCCGGTCTCACGGATGCTGTCCAGGTCCGAGTCCCTCCGCATGTTCTCGCGATCAGAAAAGCCCGCGTCCACAGCGTCACCCAGATAGCGCAGCGCGGTGTCGCTCTTCCCCTGGAGCGCGAACGCGCAGGCCAAGTTGTAAAGCCCGGTCGGCACCCGATAGCCAACCCGAATCTGCGCGCGCAGCGCCTCGACGCTACGCTCGAGATCGCGCGATGCGATGCGCGCGAACCCAAACCGGTGCAACGCCTCACCGTCTTGCGGCATGCGAGCCACGAGCCGCCCGTAGAGCTTCGCCGCCTCGCCCCATGCTTCGCGCCCAAACAGCGCGCCCGCCTCGCTCGCAAGGTCCGCTAGCTCGCCCACCTCGGCGACGAGCGCATCGAAGCGCGCGTCCTCGCGCAGCGATGCGAGGTCGTTGTCGTCACCGAGCAGGGTGGCGTCCAAGAAACCGAATCGCACGGCTCGCCGCAGGGCGACGAACGCAGCATCGCGCTCGCCGGCGCGAGCCAAAACACAGCCGAGATTGTAGGAACCGTTCGCCGGCTTGTAGGGACAGCGGATCTGCTTGCGAAACGCATCCGCAGCCGCGTCCAACGCGCTGTCGGCGAGCAGCGAGAAACCCAGACGATGCCAAGACTTGCCGTCGGCGGGCGCAGCCTCGACGAGCTTGGCGAAGAGCTTCGCCGCCCGTTTCCAATCCTCGGCCTCAAAGGCTCGTTCCGCACGACGCCGAAGGCGTTCGGCGCGCACCAGACGTTGCACGGCGGGCTCGAGCCGCCGCTGCGCCGGCCGCGTTGCAGACCGGGCTGCCGGCCGAGTCGCCATCTGCGCCACAGAGATGCTCGGATAGACGCACACAGCGGCAATCCCCGCCAGCAAGACGACTCCAGGCTGGACCCGACACGAAACAGATTCTCGCATGACCATTCTCAACCTCCATTCGAAGCTGTCAGGCCCACCATCTGTATGTCCAAGAACGAGCGCGCCCGAAACGGACTCGGCCACATCAATGAGCGTCTCCGCATAGGCGCGACGCTCCTCGGGAAACACGCTCATGGCCCACGCGTCGCAGGACAGCTCCGCATAAAAGCGGACACGTCGACGCGCGATCCAGACGAGCGGATTCCACCAAAGCAGGGACGTTGCCAAGAGTTCAAGCCAGGCCACCCACGGATCCCGTCGACGCAGGTGGGCAAGCTCGTGGGCGAGCACACCATGTGCACAACGCGTGCAGTCCGTGGCACCGCCCATGCCCGGCCACAGCAGAACGCTGCGACCGAAGCCACACACAAACGGTGAAGTAAGCCCCTCGAGTTCGCGCACGGGCGGGCGCGCAATGCCCAGCCTGGCGGCGACAGAGTCCACGAGTTCGCAGAGCTGCGAGCTGGCTGGCGTGGCGCGCAGCACGAGACGGCGAATGCGAAACGCGCGAGCAAGCCGCACCAAAAGGACGCAGGCGAAGCCACCGAACCAAACCGTCAGCAGCGCGTAACGCAGCATCCGCCACGATAGGATCCCCCACGACGGGCTGGACTCGAGCAACGGCAGCGCGACCGAGAGATTCGCAGACACGAGCGCCGGCCGCGAACCTGACGACAACGCACCCTGGGCTCGCGCAAGACTCGGTTCGCGTCTCCGGACAAGCGATCGGTGCGGACTCGCTGCTTTGCTGCGATCACGATCGGTCGTCGACTCGGCGACTACGACGCGGTCCGTTGACGGCAACGCCGGCTGGACGCTGGCTTGCAACTGCTTCACACAGTCACGCACAAAAACGCCAGGACCCACCTGCGGCAGCGGCAGCGGCGGCATCACCAGCCGCAACAAGACAATCACCCACAGAACATGGCAAAGCGCCGGCCGACGCCGCAGCCACCGACACGCCACCAGGGCGACGACAGCGAAGGCGCCGGCGACCAGCGTGTTCTCCAGCACCCAGCTAAGCATGACGGCACTCAGAACTCACAGCAGACTCAGCCATCCTTGCTGCGGCGCTCAGCATGGAGCGTCCCCCGCGCCCTTGCGCGCTCGGCGCGGACGGCGCTTGGACTTTGCCTCGTCCTGACCATCGGACTCGAGCTTGTCGAGCAAGTCTCGAAAGCGACCGATCTCCGCGGAGGTGAAGCGCCTGCCCTGCACGAGATTCATCACCAAGGGCAAGGCCGCCCCGCCGCAGACTCGCTCCGCCAGATCGCCGAGTTCTTGGCTCAGCAGTTGGTCGCGCGACACGATCACGTGGAAGTGAAACGCGCGCCCCACCTTCTTGCTCGCCACGTAGCCCTTCTGCTCGAGACGGTTGAGCAAAGTCTGCACCGTCGTATAGGCCCAGGCATGCCCATCGTCGTTGAGCTTCGCTTGCAGCTCGCGCACCGGCCCAACGCGCAAGTCCCAGAGCGCTTTCAGCACGGTGAGTTCTGTTTCGCTGACGGATCGAGAGATCGGTGTCATGTGCTCACCTCGTGTGCGGATCGCCAAGGGCTGTTCGTCGCATGTCGAGCGCGCGCACTCAGACAACTCCGACAGTTTGTAGGACTTCGCGCGCGATTGCAAGAGACAGATGGAGGAGAAATGCCCAAGCCCGGATCTGCACGTGCGCCGCCGATCGGGCTCGCGACACTGCGTGCATGCAACACACGAGAGGACTTATCCTTGCGCTCTGCTGCTGCGGAGTCACGTTCGGCCAAGAGCCCCGGCAGACCACGCGGGGGCGAGCGGCCAAGCAGGGCGACTCGCGACGTGCGGCGATTCGAGGCGCCGCGCAAACCGCGGGGCTCGCGTTCGACGACGACGAGATCCAGCTGATGCTGCGCACGGTCGGCCGTAACCTGCGATCCTTCGAGACGCTGCGGCGCCGCGCTTTGCCCAACGCGATCGCGCCCGCGCTGACGTTCTCGGCCTTCCTCCCCGGCATCGGTCGCCGCGCCGTCGCCGTCGAACCCGATGCGCTGACGCTGCCGAAATCCGCACGCCCCAAGAACCTGGATGCGCTCGCATTCGCCGACATCCCGACGCTGGCAGCACTCATTCGCTCACGCCAGGTGAGCTGCGTCGAGCTCACCAAGTTTTTCCTGGCGCGCCTGCGCAAGCTCGACCCAAAACTGCACTGCGTCATCCACTACACCGAGAAGCGCGCGCTAGAGACGGCTGCGGCCAGAGATGCCGAACTCGCCGACGGCAAGTGGCGCGGGCTGCTGCACGGCATCCCGTACGGCGCGAAGGACCTGCTCGCCGCGAAGGGCGCGCCGACGACCTGGGGGGCGACACCGTTCCGCGACCAGATCATCGATCGGGACGCTGCAGTGATCCGCAAACTGGAACAGGCGGGCGCCGTGCTGGTCGCCAAGCTCTCGCTCGGCGCACTCGCTTGGGGCGACGTTTGGTTCGGCGGCCGCACGCGCAACCCGTGGGACCCGACACGAGGCTCGAGCGGCTCGTCCGCCGGCCCGGCCTCGGCGACGGCAGCCGGAGCGGTGCCATTCGCGCTCGGCTCGGAGACGCTCGGCTCGATTGTCTCGCCGTCGGCCGAGTGCGGCTGCACCTCTCTACGTCCGACGTTCGGACGCGTCAGCCGTGACGGCGCCATGGCTCTGTCGTGGTCCATGGACAAACTGGGACCGCTGTGCCGCAGCGTCCGCGACGCAGCCATCGTGTTCGCGGCTATCCAGGGACCAGCAACCACCGGCGAAACCGACGCCGCGGTCTTCGCCCGCCCGTTCCGTGTTCCGCGTCGCTTGGACATCCACGGCTTCCGCGTTGGCGTGCTCCGCGGCTCGCTGGCCAAAGACGCGCCGATCCGCATCGAGCTCGCCAAGCTCGGCGTCGAGTTCGTCGAGATCTCGCTGCCGCGCTACCCGACGCGCGACATGGTCTTCATCCTCAACGTCGAAGGCGCAGCGGCCTTCGACGAACTCACGCGCAGCGGTCGCGACGACGAACTCGTGCGACAGCAGGAGCGCGCTTGGCCCAACGTGTTTCGCGCCGCCCGCCTCGTTCCCGCGGTGGAGTATCTGCAGGCCAATCGCCTGCGGACACAACTCATGCGCGAGTTCGACGCAGTCATGGCCAAGGTCGATGTGCTCGTTCACCCACCGTTCGCCGGCGGGATCCTGACGATGACCAACCTGACCGGTCATCCCACCGTCGTCGCGCCGTATCGAATGCGCGCGGGCAAGCGGCCTGGCAGCATCTGCTTCACCGGTCAGCTGGCCGACGAAGAGCGCCTACTCGGTTTCTGCCGCGCGTGGCAGGAGACTACGCCGTATCACACGCGTCATCCGCGCTCGAACTGACGGAGCACCGCGATCGCCGGCGGCTCGCCGGTCTCGACGACTCGACGCAGCGGCTCCAAGAGTTCCTGCATCCCACACGTGTCCGCGGGCTGCGCGACGCGCCGGCCGAGGCCGTCGTAGGCCATGTCGAGCAGTCGACTGCAGGCAGCCCGCACGTCAAAGCCATCGTCGAGCTTGGCAACCACGCCGTCGCGCGCGCAAGCAAGATGTAGATCGCGAACGCTCTCGTGAGTCCGATAACGATGCAGCTCCGTGGCCAGCTGGAGATTCTTCTCGTCGTACAGCAAGCCCGCTTGCAACGCACTGAAGGCACGGGCGTACTCAGGCGGCACGCAATCCGACGAACGCACCTCGACGCCGCGCCGAATGCGCGCCGATGGGAACAATGTCGACGTGTGTAGGCTGAAGTCATCGAGCGTCAGCTGCTCATCCGCCAAAGTTTGGCGAAAGCTGCGATTGCCCAAGATCTCGTGCAGTTCGCCGTCGCGCCGAATGAACCAGAGTTCCGCGTCGAGCGCAAAATCGACGTAGTCGTCGATCGTCGCATCGTCGGCAAGAAGCCGCACCGGGACCCCACACCGGCTCGGGTCCGTGTCCCACCAGGCCCGCTCTCGAAACGACAGGTAGCCCGACGGCTTGCCGCCCACGAGCGGAGAGTTGGCAAACATTGCCGTCACAAACGGCGCCGTGAGCAGCGCCGCACGCAGCAGCGACGTGCACTCGGCCGCCGACCGGTAGTCGAGTGTGACCTGCATCCCTGCGGTCGCGCGCATCATGTGAATGCCGTGCTTGCCGACGCGCGCCAGGCGACGATTCATGATCTCGTAGCGTGGCTTGGCACGCAGCGGGATCGACTCCGGCATGGTGACCGGGTGATGCCCCAGGAACGTCGCACGGAAGGGAGTCTTGGCCACCTCGCGGTCGAGCAGAGCGAAGAATCGATCGAGTTCCGTCGCGACCTCGCACGGACTCACGAACGGCGCGAGCGAAATCTCGACCTGCCCGCCGGGTTCGACCGAAAAGTTCAACCCGCCGACGCGCACGAGCGCGATGTCACCGGCTTCACGAACGACCTCGTAACGCTCGCCGTCGCGCTGGTAGTGCTCAGCCAGGGCCAGCACGAGCGAGTCGGGACCATGCGCGCCACGACTCGGCACCGCCGATCCATCCGGCATCGTCAACAGACACTCGAACTCGAGCCCCAACAGTTGGGGACGGTTGGCGCGAGCTGGCTCGAGCAAGAACGCCGCGAGCTGTTCGTAGAACTCGTCGCGGCTCTCAGCGAGAACTTCGGGATGTTTCAACACGGCGGTGACCGGCGGGAGAATCGTGAACGCGCGAACAACGACGACGAAAGCGAGAGACAAGAGAATCGACAACGTCGTAGTGAATCAGACCTTGGCGGCTTGGCAAAACTTTTGTCTTCGTTGAAGATGAGGGCTGAAGAACATCAGCTGAAGAACAGAGTGAACCACCAACCCCGCGCTGAAGATCGCATGCCCAACCTGCCCGACGAGTACACGCAATACTTGGGACGACGCGCGCGGAAGTGCAACCTCCACGCGCCGCTTTCGCGTGCCGAGTTCGAAACACTGCTGCAACGCCTCGACGATCTCTACCTGATGGACATCGAAGGGCACCTCGACGTCGAGATGCGCGCGCGGCTCGACGAGCTTGCAGCGCTCCTCGACGAGGGGCCGAGTCTCAGCCCAAAGGCCCGCGACGCCGCGGGCTGCGACTGCTGGGAGCGGACGCTGCCGCTCCACTCGCGGCTCGGGCAACCACGCCCCAGCGCCACCAAACGCCGTTCGCATTGGCGCAATCGCCGGCCCCGGGCCGGAAACGGCTAGTGGCGTGTCGCAGAAACCCGGCTGTTAGGCGGGCTCTTCGCCTTCGATCCGTGTTGCGCGCCAAATTCCGGAGAGCGATGGGAGACCTCCGCTCCCGGCACGCGCATGTCCATCGACCTGCGCGCCCTGGACTTGCGTCCGCTCGTCGTGCTGGTAGCCAAGCTGAATCAGCGCCCAACGCAGGAACGCTACGGCATCGGAGACCATCGCGCCGGTCGCGATGATGGGATGCACGACCTGACAGGACGGACGCAGCAATCGACGACACGCATGGAGGAGCCCCATGACCGGCTCCTGACCCGGCTCGAGACCGGGACCGAGCAACCGAACGGCAAGGGTGTGGAAGTCCCAGACATCCGGCGCCTCAGCCAGTTCGAGTTCCTTGCGCCGCTCCAGCGCATGGTCGAGCAGGAGCCCCTCGAGCAGGGAGCCAAGATGCACGAGCGATAGACGCAGGTCATCGTTGGCCTGCGCGCGAGCCAGGTCCTGCAGATCGAGCCGAATCTGGGCGCGCACTCGATGGTCACGCACGAGATTCGGATCGAACAGGAACACGATGCCTTCGGTGACGCGCTTCGCCGGAGCGACGATCGGGCGCGCAGGTTCCGCCGCTGGCGGAGTCATCGCTGCGGCAAACGGGTCTCGGAGAATCTGCAAACCGGATTCGAAGTCCTGGGCATTCGTGCCACCGCCCGCATCGCCAGGCTGCTGTGGCGCCGGCATTGGCGGTGGTTGCTGCGCCGGAGCGTAGGGTGCAGTTCCACTCGACGTGCCTGGGTAGAATCCCTGCGGTGCACCAGCCGGGTACTGCTGCGGCATGGGCTGTTGCGGCATCTGCTGCTGCCCCGGATAGGGCTGCGGTGGCATCTGCTGCGGTGGCATCTGCTGCGGTGGATACTGCGGCTGAACTGGATAGGGCTGCGGCGCCGCGTACCCCGGCGGCAAGACGCCGGGCTGCCCCATCGGCGGTGGCTGTCCGTAGCCCGCTGGTGGCGGCTGCATCGCCGGAGCCTGCGGCTGCGCGTAGCCGGGCGGGACGTTTTGCGGATAGCCCGGAGGTGGTTGCTGACCCTGCTGCGGAGAGTCTGGCGTCGGTCCGCTTGGAGCCGGCTGTGGATACAGACTCGGATAGCTACTCTGCTGCGACTCCCGGGCCGAAGCACGCGGTCTCCCCGTCACAGGGTCGAATCCGTTCGGCGCCGACTCTGGCGCCGGCTCCTCTTCCTCCGTCTTACCGACTCGAATGTCCCCTAGCGGCATGGACTTGCTGTGCGCCGGAATCAGCGCGCTCAACGCCTTGACACTCGGCGTTTGCCGCGACACGGGATCCGCGCAGAGGAGCGGCGCCAACGGCTCCGTCATAAAGCCGCGGGCAAGCACGCTCAACAGCTGCCGCTGGTCCTCGAGCCACGACTTATCTTCGTCCTTTGTGCGCGTCGACGCGAGCCGCATGTCGATCTCGGGCAATCCATCGACGAGACAGGACGCGAGCAGGTTCTCGTCCTCGTCGGACAGAAAGAGCTGCATCGGCGCACGGAACGTGTCCTCGGACCGTGTCAGATAGTCCTTGAGCCGCCGCGCGCCACCGTACTGGGCACGAAACGCGTCCGGAACATCCACATGTTCAGCCTGCATCTGCCGGTAGTAGTCGCGCAGCCGGTCCTCGGCTCCGCGCACCGCCTCCAGAAGGACATGCAGTGTCCGCTTGTCGACCTCTCTGCGCCCCATTCAGCTCGACTCAATAGCTCCCGCTCGTCCGGCTCTTTTCGACAGGGGATTCCGCCCGGCTGTAGGATCTTTGCCCTGATGCAACCTCGGTACGAACCCCTCCGGCTTCGCACCGCCTCTCGCTGTCTTGATGGAGCCAACGGCATCGTGGATATCGTCGATTCTCTGCACCGGATCTTGCCGAAGGGACGGGTCCTGACTGACGCGGCAACGCAGCTCGCCTACGAGTGCGACGGATTTCCGATGCATCGGAATCCGCCCCTGGCAGTCGTTTTCCCTCGCGAATCCACGGACGTCGCTGCGATCGTCCGAGTTTGCAACACTGCGGGCGTCGCGTTCCAAGCGCGCGGTGCCGGAACCGGCCTCTCCGGGGGCGCATCACCAACCGATCGCCCAACGGTGCTCATCGCTTTGGCCGGCATGAAGCGGATCCTCGAAGTCGACGCCGCCAATCGTCGCGCACGCGTCGAACCGGGCGTCGTCAACGCCGACCTTTCGCGTGCGACACAACCACACGGCCTCTGTTACGCACCTGACCCGAGCAGTCAGAGTGCTTGCACGCTCGGTGGCAACCTCGCCGAGAACTCCGGTGGGCCGCACTGTTTCAAGTACGGAATGACGACGGACCACGTGCTCGGTTGCAAGCTCGTGCTCGCGACGGGCGAGACCGTGGAGCTGCGCGAGGGCGACGGGGCCGATCTCCTGGGTCTCGTGACCGGAAGCGAGGGCACCTTCGGCATCGCAACGGAGATCGACCTGCGGCTCACCCACGCGCCGTCGATCGTGCGCACCTGGCTTGCCTCCTATGGGAGCATGGGCGCCGCGTGCCGCGCCGTGTCCGCGATCGTTCGCTCGGGCATCATTCCAGCGGCGCTCGAGATCCTCGATCACCTGACGATCGAAGCTGTAGAAGCGAGCGTGTATGCCGCAGGCTACTCGAAGCAGGCCGCGGCGGTCCTCCTGGTCGAGCTGGACGGCACACAGGCCCGAGTCGACGCTGACACACCTGCCGTCGAGCGGTGCCTGGCCAAGGAAGATCCACTCGAACTCGAGTCGACCGAAGACGCCGCGCAAAGAGCTCGACTCTGGCAGGGCCGCAA
>CAYSWE010000157.1:0-9317 GCA_964434515.1 uncultured Phycisphaerales bacterium
CGATTGGCTGCCCGGCGCCGCGCCGAGCCGTGCCTGCTTGGACGGCTGACTCGAGGCGGGTTCCAGTTGTGCCAGGCGCTTGGCGGCTGCTCGCCGCTTGTATGGATAGAACTCGATCGCCTTCTTGAAGCACTCGATTGCTTTCGCGTTCTCTCCGTTCACGTCGGCATGAATGAGCCCCCAATTCTGCCAGGCGTCGCCGATCGCCTCTTCGAGGAACAGTCGCTTGGACTTGACCTCTTCGGTCTCTTCCTTGCCCGCGTTGTCGGAGAGGAGCGTGTCTAGCTGGTCGGTGCCGACGTCGATGGCCTTTTTGAAACGCGCCACCGCGTATGGATACTCGCGCTTCAGGTGATACACGAGCATCAGACCGCAGTCGTTCTGGATACGGGGATCTTGTGGCGAGTACTGGACGGCGTGCTTGTAGGCGGCGTAGGCCTCCTCATACAGATCCTTGGCCTCAGCCGCTTTCTTCGCTCGTTCGCGCTGGGTTCCGAGGTCGCGGCACGCCAATCCGAGGTTGCTCCAAGCCGGCCCCCACGTCGGATGTCGCGTCGTGACCGCGCGGAAGTAGCGGCGCGCCTCGGCGAGTCGGCCGCCACCGCGGCCCATGAATCGTCCGCCAAGCGCGTAGACCCCACCGCGATAGGTCTTGAGGAAGCCGTCGCGGTAGCGATCGATGCCGTTGGCGTCCACGTCGGCGATGGCGGGTGCGATCTCGTAGGCGCGGGTCAGTTCGGCCTCCGCGCTCTTCTCGTCGCCTTCCTCGAGCGCCATGCGTGCCTTCGACAGCGAGCACACCGCGCGCTGGATGTCGCAGTTGGCTCGGTAGCCGGGGTGCAGGGCGGCGCACTCGGCGAAGCGTTTGGTCGCTTCGTCGTAACGGGCATCTGCCGCCGAGCGATCGCCGCGGTTGCGTTCGGCGTCCGCCAGGGCCATCAATGCACGGCCATAGAACCAGAGCACGTCGGGTGACCGCGGTTGGATCTCCTCGGCCAGCCGACGGTAGAGGCCGACGAGTTCCTTCTGGCGAGTGGCGCCAAAGTAGAGCTGCTGCAGGGAGAGGTGATGCTGCGCGTGGCTGGGGTCCGAGCGCACTCCGTCCTCGAGCACGCGCATCGCGTCGTCGGTTCGGCCAAGCCACCGATACGCCGTCGCCGCGAGCGCGTAGGCCGCCGGGTTTTTCTGGTCGATTCCCTGGACGCGGGCGCAGTCGGCAAGCACGCGATTGGCCAGTGTGACGGTCGATTCGGCTGGTTCTTCGTCCGCGGCTTGGATCTCGGCGCGGCGCAGGGCTGCGAGCGAGCCGATCCGGGCGCGGGCGCGCGCCAGCATGGGCTCGATCAGCAGTTCGGAGTCGCTTTGCTCGCCTTCGCGGCGGACGATGCGCCGGATGGCTTCGGTCGCGGCTCGCTCGGAATCGGACCAGTTGCCTAGGTCGGACTCGACCTCGGCCAGCGCGAGGAGGGGGGCGGGGTCCTCGATCTGGGTGCGAGCGGCGCGTTTCAGGCTGGTCTTGGCGTCGATATAACAGCCTTCGATGATCGATCCGTCTCCGTTACGCGAGCGTTCCCGACGGGCGAATGCGAGGTTGGCCCGGCCGAAGGTCAGATCGAGTCGGGCACGCAGGTCCGCGGGCAGCGCGTCGTGGAACTTCGCGGTCGTGTCGAGGCTGTTGAGCGCGGTCTCAGGGTCGTTCGCTGCGAGCGCCACCTTGGCCTCGCTCAGCGCCCGTTCGGCGGCGACGGTATGGGCGTCGCTAGGCTGGGTGTGACGCTCGGACGACTTGCAGGACGTCGTCCAAGAGAGCGTGGCGAGGCCGAGCAGAGCCAGGACAGCGGTCCGTCCCAGGGGAGAACAAGGGCGCCTTCCGATGGGATCGGAGGTCGGGCGAAGTCTGGTCAAGGATTTCCCTCTCGTATGAAACCGCGGAGGTGCGGGCCGGTCGGCGAGCATGCAGCCGGGCAGCAACCGGTCCAACCGCAGTGGGGTTAACGGTAAGCCTGCGGCTGTTCGGTGCCAGTGCCAGAATGCCCCGGCGAGCTGCGTTCGGCCCCGAAGCGACCCGCGCACGCAGCGAGATGCAAGAAACATGCCGATTCGCCCCCGGCACCCCTGGTTCCGCCTCCGGGGCGCGGCTGCGGCTTGCTTTCGATCGTGAGAAGTTCTCGAGCCTGGCCGTGTCTATCGTCCCGACGATTCCTATCCTGCCGTTGCCCGGCACGAGCCGGCCACCGATCGAATCGTCAGCCTCTCTGCTGGCACCCGAGGAGATGTCCAATGACTGTCCAGAGCGAAGAAATCGAGATCCGGATCACCCTTCCCGACGGCTCCGTGCGCAGCTATCCGAAGGGAACGACCGGGATGCAGATCGCCGAGTCGATCGGCAAGCGCCTCGCCAAGGACTCGCTCGGCATCGTCGTCGATGGCCAGCAGCGCGACCTCGGAGCGCCCATCGATGCCGATGCAAAGGTTGCGCTGATTACACGCACGACGCCCGAAGGGCTCGAGATGCTGCGGCACTCGGGGGCCCACATCATGGCCGACGCGATCAAGCGGCTGCGTCCCAACGTAAAACTTTGGAAGGGGCCGGCCGTCGATGACGAACGCTACGGCTTCTACTATGACGTGGATCTCGGCGATGAGCCGATCAAGGACGAGGACCTCCCGAAGATCGAGGAGCTCATGCACGAGATCGTTCGCGAGGACTCGCCGTTCGAGCGACTCGTCGTCGACAAGGACGAGGCGCTCCGGATCGCGCATGACCTGCACGATGATTACAAAATTCCGATCCTCGAGCGCGTGCCGGAGGGCGACGAGATCAGCTTTTATCGGCACGGCAAGTTCATCGATCTGTGTCGCGGGCCGCACATTCCATCCAGCGGCAAACTCGGCGACGGCTTCGCCGTGCTCTCGATTGCCGGCGCATACTTTGGGGACGACGCAGACAACAAAATGTTGACGCGCGTCTATGGGCATGCGTTTGCCGACCGCAAGGCGATGGAAACGCATCGCAAGCGGCTCGAGGAGGCGGCGAAGCGCGATCACCGCCGCATTGGCAAGGAGCTCGACTACTTCTCGACCATGGGGGAGTTTGGTGCGGGGCTCGTGCTCTGGCATCCCAAGGGCGGCTTCGTGCGTCACAAGATCGAAGAGTTCTGGCGCAACCAGCACCTGGAGGGTGGTTACGACATCGTTTATAGCCCCCATATCGCCAAGGCGGATCTTTGGCAGACGTCGGGACATCTCGACTTCTACAAGGAGTCGATGTACTCATGCATGGAGGTCGACGGCCAGGACTACATCCTCAAGCCGATGAACTGTCCGTTCCATGTGATGATGTACAAGGACCGGCGCCGGTCTTACCGCGAGTTGCCGTTCCGCTGGGCCGAGCTCGGCACGGTGTATCGCTATGAGGGTGCCGGCATGCTGCACGGGCTCTTGCGGGTGCGTGGATTCACTCAGGATGACGCGCACATTTTCTGCACGCCCGAGCAACTCAACGGTGAGATCAGCCGTGTTCTGGCATTCGTCTTGGACATGCTACGGGCATTCGGCTTCGACGACTTCGAACTCGAGCTCTCGACCAAGCCCGACAAGGCTGTGGGCAGTGATCAGATCTGGGAGGAAGCGACTGCGGCATTGCGCCAAGCGCTGGATGCCTCGGGCATCGACTACGGTGTCGACGAGGGTGGCGGGGCGTTCTATGGCCCGAAGATCGATGTCAAGATCCGTGACTCGATCGGGCGCCATTGGCAGTGCTCGACGATCCAGTGCGACTTCAACCTACCCGAGCGCTTCGATCTGCGCTACGTGGGCGAAGACGGCGCCACGCACCGGCCGATCATGATCCACCGGGCGTTGCTCGGCTCGCTCGAGCGCTTCTTTGGGATCCTCATCGAGCACTATGTGGGGTGCTTCCCGACCTGGTTGGCGCCGGTGCAGGTTGCGGTAATCTCCGTTGGCGATCGCCACGCCGATGCCGCGCGAGATGCCGCTCGGTTGCTTCGTGCCCGCGGCGTGCGTGTCGAACTCGACGTGTCGGGCGAGAAGGTCGGCAGCAAGATCCGCAAGCATCTTTGGCAAGAGAAGATCCTCTATGTCGCCGTCATCGGCGACAACGAACTCGAGTCGGGGAAGCTCGCGGTGCGGCACCGCGTCGACGGCGATCTTGGCGCGTTGTCGGTCGACCAGCTCGCTGCCAAGATCGAGAGCTGCAGCGCCGCCGGTGGAACCGTGGCCGTCGAATCCAGCACCGAATGATCTGCGTCCGGAGCGAGCACGACCTGCGGCAGGCGCTTGCCGGCGCGGTTTTCCGTGGCGCGGACGTTGGCTTCGTGCCAACGATGGGGGCGTTGCACGTCGGTCACCGTTCGTTGGTGGAGCGGGCGCGGCGCGAGAACCCTGTCTGCGCCGTGAGCATCTTTGTCAACCCGCTGCAGTTCGACGACGCCGCCGATCTCGACCTGTATCCGCGCACCGAGAAGGAGGACCTCGCCTTGCTCGAATCCGTCGGCGTCGATGTCGTTCTGATCGGTAGGCGCGACGATCTCTATCCGGCCGGGTTCGCCACCGCGGTCGAAGTCGGGCGCGTGACTGCGGGTGGCGAAGGCGCGCACCGTGCCGGGCATTTCCGCGGCGTGACCACCGTCGTGGCCAAGCTGCTGCTGATGTTTCAGGCACGGCGAGCCTACTTCGGTTGGAAGGACATGCAGCAGTGCTGCGTGATCCGCCGCATGGTTCGGGACCTGTCGATACCGGTGGAAGTTGTGCCGTGCGCGATCGTGCGCGAGGCGGATGGCCTGGCCTCGTCGTCCCGCAATCGGCGGCTCGGTCCCGAGGATCGTGCGCGGGCGCCGCGCATCTTTGCCGCGCTCGGGGCGGCGCGGGACTTGTGGCGCTCCGGAACGCGCGAGGCAGCGGCGCTCGAGGGGCTGGTTCGGTCGCGGCTCGAGCCGGACTTCGTGGTGGACTATGTCGAGTTTCGAAGTGAGGACGACTACGCGCTCGTGGCCGATCCGATCGGTCGGGGTCGCATCGTGATCGCCGCACGCCTCGGCAATGTGCGCCTGCTGGATAACCTGGCGATCGACGAGGCAGGGTGATTCATGACCGATGTCCGGAGCGACGAGTTCGCCGAGCCTTGTCATGCCAAGGTCAACCTTGTTTTGGAAGTGCGTGGCAAGCGCGCGGATGGGTACCACGAGCTGTGGACCATTTTTGATGAACTCGAGCTGCACGACGAACTGCTCTGGATACCGACCGCGAAGGGACCGGCGAACCCGGCGTCTGTGTCGTTGGTGGTCCGCGGCGGTGACACCGATGCGCGATCTGTGCCCGCCGATGCGTCCAATCTCGTCTGTCGAGCTGCCGCAGCCTTCGCTGCGGCCTACGGGAAGAGCGTCGCAGGTACGTTCATCCTGACGAAGAACATCCCCGCCGGTGGTGGCTTGGGCGGAGGTTCCAGTGACGCGGCGGCCGCGCTGCGTATCCTTGCGCGGCAGTTTGGTGTTCCGGTCAACGACTCATCCTTGCTGACGATTGCCTGCGGCGTGGGCGCCGACGTGCCGTTCTTTCTGCACGGCCGTCGCGCCTGGGCCAGTGGTCGCGGGGATGAAATCCATCCGATCGCGGCGGGACCCGCTCTATCGTATATGCTTCTTTTTCCCGGTTACGCCTGCTCGACCGCAAATGTGTTCTCTCGATGGCACCGCGAGTTGACGCACAACAAACGGGAGTTAGACTCTTCCGGACTCGCTGCACGGCCTCGGGTCGAGAATCCCACCGAGCTGCTGGACCACGTCCTTCCGACGGCGGTTCCCGAGGCTCCTGCACGAGGGCTCTACAACGATCTCGCGTTACCGGCGATGGAGGCCTGCCCCGCACTCGGGGTTCTCTGTGCGCGTTTGCGCGAGGTCGGGTTCGTTCTCCACCTCTCGGGTAGTGGCTCCACGCTGTTTCTTGCCGGCACCCCCGGCTGGATCGAGGAGCAGGGGCCAGTCCTCGAGGAGGTGTTTACACGTCTCCGCTCGGAGAGCTTCCCGGGCCTCGGCGTGGGTGCGCGTCTCGTGCGCACCCGCTCGCGGTGTGGGGCTCCCCAGGCGGAGAGCGTACGCGATCGAGGCGAGGAGGCACTGGGTGCAGATCAGCGAGATCCGAGTCAAGCTGGTGGAGACGTCTGACTCCAAGGCCGACAAGCTACGTGCCTTCTGCAGCGTCACGTTCAACAACGAGATCGTCATTCGCGATCTCAAAGTCATCGAAGGCGGGCGCGGGCTGTTCATTGCCATGCCGAGTCGCAAGCTCATGGGCCGGTGCAATCAGTGTGGCGCCAAGAATCCGATGCGCGCTCGTTATTGCAATGACTGTGGCAGCCGGCAGCCCCGTCGTGAGGATTGTCACGACCCGGCTTCGGGCCGGCGCCTCTACGCGGACGTGGCGCATCCGATCCATGCGCGCGCCCGCGACGCGCTCCAGCGCGCGGTGGTGGAGGCCTACCTGCGTGAGCTTCAAGCCTCGCGCCAGGAGGGATATGTGCCGCCGAGTTTCGAAGACCTCGACTACGATTCCTATGGCCCGGCCGCGCCGCGCGGGCGCGAGGCTCGCGAGAGCGGCGAGGCCGAGGCCAGCGGCTGAGGCGGGGCGCGCGTCGCGCCCTTATTTGCCGAGATCGTTGTTGCGCAGTTCGCGGAGCTTGGCCGCGAGCTTGGCCTGGAACGTTTTCACGATGTCCGCGTACTTCGGAACTCGCGCCAGGTTCGTGTATTGGAGAGGGTCGGCGAACATATCGAACAGCTCGATGCCCTTGGATGCATTCTCTGCGTACTGGATGTAGGCCCACTTGTCGTCGCGCAGCAGGAAGCCCCGGCGGTTTGCCGAAAACGCTGTCGTGCGCACCGCATAGCTCGGATCGTCGATGGTCTTTGCGATGTTCTTGCCCTGAAGGCGTGTGGGGACCTCGAGGCCGCAGAGGCTGGAGATGGTCGGGTAGAGGTCGAGCAGTTCGACGAAGGACTTGCAGATCGCGGGCTTCTTCCCGGGTACGCAAACGATTAGGGGGACCCGCGCCGACTCTTCGTGCAGGCTCACCTTCGCCCAAAAATCGTGTTCGCCGAGATGGTAGCCGTGGTCGCTGGTGAAGATCACGATGGTATGGCCGTCCGCCCCGGACCGTTCCAGTGCGTTGAGCACCTTGCCTACCTGCGCGTCCATGTAGGCGACCGAGGCAAAGTAGGCCGCCATGGCCTTCTTCTGCCGCGGGACGTTCATCTGCATGTTGCGGCTGGTCTTGTAGTTGATGCCGGCCCTGGGGATGTCGTCCCAGTCATGCGGCACCTTCTGGGGTAGTCGCATCTCTGCGAATGGGTAGGGCTCGAAGTAGCGCTTTGGTGCCACAAACGGCACGTGCGGGCGGACGAACCCCACGGCGAGAAAGAACGTCTTGGCCTTGTAGCGGTCGAGGAGTTCGCAGGCCTTGGCCGCGGTCTTGCCATCGGCATGGACGAGGTCGTCGCCCTGGGCTTGGACGTAGACGAAGGTGTTGCCGCCCATCACGGGCTTCTTTCCGTCGGGATTGCGCTCGAGAGTCTCGCCGACTCCCTTGGCCTTCCACTCGGGTCCTTGGCTGTTGAAGCGTTCGCTCCACGAGCGCGGATCGTCGGCGCCATTGGTGCCACGCTCGATGTCGCCGGGGACCCCCATATGGAACACCTTGCTGATGCGGGCCGTGTGGTAGCCGGCGTTCTTGAAGTGCTCAGGCCAGGTGGCGCGGTCGCCGATGGCCTTGCGCGGGCTGCGATAGCCGAGCATACGCAGGGCGTGTGGATAGTATCCGGAGAGAAGCGACGCGCGTGACGGGCCGCAGTACGGCGTCTGGCAGTAGGCCCGCGTGTAGCGGGTTCCGCGCGCCGCCAATGCGTCGATGTTGGGGGTCTGGCTGGCGTGGCTGCCGTAGCAGGACAGCGCGGTCGCCGTGAGGTCATCGGCGATCAGGAACAGGACGTTGGGTCTGGCGGGCCGACTCGCCGCTTGCCCTGTGAGTCCGGCCGCGGCCCAGCATGCAAGAACAATCCCGAGCGCGAGAGTCTGGAATCGCATGTCGGAGAGTCTACACGGTTGGCGCGTGTCCGCCGGTATCATGCTTGGCAATGGTGAAGACACAGGGCCCCTCCGACTACGAACGTCTCGACGAGATCATCACGGCGCTTGCCGCCAAGCACGGGTTGCGACTCGACGTGAGCGGGTGGACCCGCAAGACGTATGACGTTTACGCGGCGCACCATGAGCGTATCCCCAAGACCTCGGTGCTCGCGCGCGTCGAAAGTTTCGCCACGACCGGTGGTGAGATCCGCGTCTTCGACGATCGCGCCATGCCGTTTGCCGAGGAGCTCGGCGCGGCGTTGGAGCGTGACTTTGGTGTGGCGGAGGCGACCGTTCTACGGCTCCCGAAGCCGGAGTGACGCGGCGTTTCTTGTGCGCTGGTTGACCGAGCCCCTGCCCGCCATTCATGGGAATGTGCGCCAGGAACCCGAGGACTTCGTCGTCGAGGAGATCCTCGCCTACGAGCCGTCGGGCGAGGGCACGCACGTCTGGTTGCGCATCGAGAAGACGGGCGTCACGACGTTCGACGCCGTGCGCCGGATCGCGCGTGCGCTCGGCCGCAAGGAGCGCGACGTGGGGTATGCCGGTCTCAAGGACAAGCATGCCATCGCGCGGCAGACGCTGTCGATCGAGTTCGCGACGGAGGCGGAGATCGAGGCGCTGGAGCTTTCGGGGGTGCGCGTGGTCGGCATCACACGGCACAAGAACAAGCTCAAGCTCGGGCACCTGGCTGGGAATCGCTTTTGCATTCGCGTTCGGGATGCGCGCGTCGAGGATGGGGCGGTGGCGCGGCAGGTGCTGGACGTGTTGGCGAGGCGCGGCGTGCCGAATGCCTTCGGCGTCCAGCGCTTTGGTCGCGATGGCGCCACTCCCGAGCTCGGCCGCCTCTTGCTCGACGGCAGCGACGCGGCATTCGAGCAGTTCGTGCGGCTGTTCGCGCGCGGCGGGGGCGTCCCCGCCGACGTGGCAGCCGATGCGGAACCCAACGTGATGCTCGATCACGCGCAAGACCCCTTGGTGCGTCGTGCCCTCGATGTCTGGCGCACGCGCGGGCGTTCCGAGCTCGGCGTGCGTGCCTTGCCCAGGCGGCTGCTGTCGCTGTGCACCGCGGCGCTACAATCCGTGGCCTTCAACCAGGTTCTCGAGCGCCGCCTGGCGGACCTCGACGTCGTCGGCGAGGGGGACATCGCGTTCCTCCATCGCAACGGAGCCTGCTT
>CAYSWE010000158.1:0-9312 GCA_964434515.1 uncultured Phycisphaerales bacterium
TGGCGCCGACTTTGCGGTAGATATTGTAACCCGCCACACCAGGCACCATGTCGGAGACGGCGCCGAGGCCGACGGCGTTGGAAACGCTGCGCGGCAACATGCGATCGTCTTCCGACTTGGTCCACGTCACCGTGATGCTGCCCCCTGCGTCGCCCGGCGTATCCAGAGCGCGCACGTAGGGCACGGGTGCGGGGGCAATATTGTCGATGGCGCGAACCGGCTCGACTGGCGCGGACTCGCTCAGCGTGCCGAACATCTGGTTGCGCGACTCGAGGGACTCGGGGTTCGATGCGGGGACCGCGTGGCGATTCTCGATGGCAACACGACGCTGATGCTCACCGCCTACTTCGCCACAGCGCGGATGCACGCCATCCTATGCCCGCTGAACACGCGGCTCGCCGTTCCGGAGTTGCAGGCGGTCCTGCGCGACACGGGAGCGCGGACACTTCTCGTTGGTGAGCGCTATGCGGAACTTGCCCGGTGCCTCGCTTGCGAGCCGGACGACGAGCCACCAGCGCGCGACGACCTCGCCCAGCTCTACTACACGAGCGGGACGACCGGGCAACCCAAGGGCGTCATGTTGACACGCGCCAATGTCTTGACCCATGCGCGCGCCTGCGTGGAACACTTTGAGCTCGGCGAGAAGGATGTGTGGGGACACTTCGCGCCGATGTTTCACCTCGCGGACGCTTGGGCGGTGTTCGCCATTACGCTGGCCGGTGGCGTGCATGTCCTGCTCGATCGCTTCGAACCGACCGCCGCGCGCGCGCTCCTGGACAGCGCCGGGGTCACGATGACGAATGTCATTCCGACCATGCTGCGTGCGCTCGTGGACGTGCCTCGCCCGCAGCCGCCGTCTGCGCTGCGCCTGTTGCTGAGCGGCGGCGCGCCGATCGCGCGCAGTCTGATCGATCGTGTCCTTGAGGAGTTTGGCTGCGAGTACGCGCAGACCTACGGCTTGACGGAGACGTCTCCGTTCCTCACGACCAGTCGGCTCCGTGCTAGCGAGCGCGCCCTGCCACGTGAACGGCGTTTGACACTGCTTGCCAAGACCGGGCGAGCGTTTCCGTCCGTCGAACTCCGCGTCGTGAGTGATGCTGGCGAACTCGTCGCTGCCGATGGTCGCACGGTTGGCGAGATCCAGGCACGTGGCTCTAGCGTGACGCCGGGCTACTGGCGCCAGTCCGCCGAAACCGCTGCGGCCTTCGACGGGGCGTGGCTGCGCACGGGCGATCTCGCCGTGACCGACCCCGATGGTTTTCTGCGGATCGTCGACCGGCGCAAGCACGTCATCGTCACGGGCGGCGAGAACGTGTACGCGATCGAAGTGGAGAACGTCCTCTATGAGCATGGGGCCGTGCGCGAGGCCGCGGTGTTTGGCGAGCCGGATGAGCACTGGGGAGAGCGCGTAGTCGCGTGCGTCGCTGCGGATGTCTCGGTAGCCGTTACCGGTGCCGAACTCGAGCGGCACTGTCGCGAGCGCATCGCTGGCTATAAGGTCCCGCGTCGTTTTCTCGTTCTCGATGATCTGCCCAAGACCGGTAGCGGCAAGATCGACAAGCGTGCCTGTAGGCAGAAACTATTCCGCAGTTGAGGATGACGAGCGCAAGGGCAGCTCCACGCCAGCGTCGGATGCTATCTTGTTCCTACGCGAGCCCTGAGGAGAGAGCCTATGCCGAGCGCTGCCATCCATGATTCGACATCCGTGCTTCGTGCGAATGGGCGCGCGTTGGTGACTGGCCTCGTTGCGTTTGGCGTGTTCGCCGGCGCCGCCGCCGCGCAGGGGTCGTCCCACGCGGACGTCTTCTTTCGTGCGTATTACCTGCACCAGGAGGAGCGCAAACCGCTCGAGGCGCTCAAGCTCTATCGGCGCTATTTGGAGCTTGTGCCCAAGGGGGTCCATGCCGCGAAAGCCACTGCGCTCATGCGACAGATCCTCGGTGATGTCGAACCGGTGAAGGACCTGGCGGCGATCGATGCGCGGCTCCGGCACGACGTCAGCACGAGCCGGCCCGCGGCGGCGTCGCCGACGACCGGCGTGCTGCCGCCGCCGACGCTGGGCGGCCCGCGCCGGGTTTCGGTCCCCAAGATGACGCGCATCCGATGGGAGCGTTTGCGCCGGTCGCTCGATCGCGGTGCGCGCGTGGCACTCGATCGCGGCTTCTTTCTTCAGGCGGCTCGTTTGCGTACTCAGCATGCCTATCACATCGTCATGGATCAGCTGCGCTATTGGCTGGCACAGGACGACGTCGAGCTTCGTGGGCTGCGCGCTTCGCGTGACATGAATCGGCGCTTCAAGAATGAGCGGCGCGCACGTCGGATCGACGGACAACTGGCGGAGCTCGAGCGGATCCACGATCGGCGGGTCTTGGTCACCGAGGTCGGGCCCAAGATTCGCGAGCAAGAGACCTGGGTCGGCGACCGGACGTTTGCGTTGTTTCTCGTGGATCTCGAGTCGGAAATACCGCCTCACTGGATGCGTGACCTGAACGATGCGCGCGAGTGGCTGGCGAAGATGGCGGCGCTCAGCACGTCGAGCCGGCGCGAGGTCGAGGTGGCCAAGCAGCTCAATGATGACATTCGTCGGCTTCTCGAGCTTGTGCGCACGCGCCGGTTCGCACGAGCCCAGCGGATCGCCGATCGGATTTGGGCGTGGGCGATCCAGAGCGAGTAGCGGCCCGCGCGAATCTCCGGCGAACTGTGTAGCTGGCACCGCCGTTGGCCCATATAACGGATGGACCCATATGTGAAGGTTCCTATGCGACGGTTCCTCCGTTCCTCTGTCGTAGCGATTGCTGCGGGTGTGATTGTCTTGTCCAGCGCCGCCCAGCGGCGGTGGCTGAGAGTTGGTGCTGGCATCGACGGCGTAGGATTCGGCACGTCGCTCGTCGCGGCCGGCGACGTGGATCGCGATGGACGGCCGGACGTGCTTGTTGGAGCGGCTTTTGACCTGCGCGGTGGACGCGACCGCGGTTCCGTCGTGCTTGTTTCTGGAGCCGATGGGCGCAGGATCTATCGGATTGGGGGCGGTCGTCCAGGTGCCACGTTGGGTTTCGCCGTAGCCCGGATCCGGGACGCGAATGGCGATGGTCTGCGCGATTTCGCCGTGGGTGCTCCGGCGCTTTCGGCGACGGGCCGCGGCTTGGTGCGCGTGATCTCGGCCGCGGATGGTCGCACGCTCGCTACCCTGCAAGGGAATGCCGACGCGGATGGTTTTGGCTTCGCCCTGGCCGACGTTGGCGACCTCGATCGGGACGGTGCTCGGGATTTTGCCGTGTCCGCACCGTGGTCGAACTCGCGCTCGGTGCGCGGTGGATCGGTGCAGGTCTATTCGGGAAAGACGCTGCGCCGGCTTTGGATCGCCGGTGGAGCGCAGGCGCAGGACCAGCTTGGTTGGTCCGTCGCCGGCGTCGGTGATGCGAACGGCGATGGGCGCGGTGATCTGCTCGTCGGCACTCGGGTTTTGGGTGTGCGCAAGGGCTATGCGTTGCTCCTCTCCGGCAGAGACGGCAAGCAGATCGCGCGATTTGATGGCACTGGGGTCGCCGATCTCTTTGGTACTTCGGTTGCGGCAGCAGGGGATCTGGATCGAGACGGCGTGTCGGACCTCGTCGTCGGCGCAGCCGCGAGCGGAGTCGTGCGGGCGTTCTCCGGAAAGACGCGCCGCCTCCTGCGCGAGTGGCGGGTTGGGAGTTTGCCCGATCTTGCCAACCACCGGCTGGCAGGCATCGGCGACATCGACGGGGACCGGCATGGCGACCTGGCCTTCGGGCTGCCGCTCGGCGGCTTTCCGATCTCCGGCACGGTGTTCCTCGTTTCCGGGAAGACGGGTCGGATCATCGACACGGTCGGTCGGTCGGGTCCAGGTCAGGACTTCGGCTGGTCGATTGCGCCGCTGGGGGATGTGGATGGGGATGGTGTCGCCGATCTCGCGTCGGGCGAGCCCCGGGGGGCAGTGGGCCGGTTTCAGGGAGGTGCGGTCGAGGTCCTGAGTGGGCGTCGGCTTTCCCTGAGCGCGGACCTGCACGAGCTGTCACTTGCGGATACGCCGTTTGGCGTGCATCAGAGGCTGACGCTCAGTGCTGGCCTGGCACACGCAGGGGAGGTCTATCTGCTGCTGGGGTCCGCCAGTGGGACCCGGCCTGGGTTCTTGGTTGGCGGGCTGCGCGTGCCGCTGAATCCCGACGCTTGGTTGACGCTCACTCTGGGCTTCCCGAATACTGCCGTCTTCGATGCGACGCTCGGCGTGCTGGATGCGACTGGCCGTGGCACTGCACGCATACGGCTACACCCGGCGCTGCCGGCCAGCCTCGCGGGGACCAGCCTTGTGCATGCGTACCTGACGTTCCGCGGCCTCCAGCCAGGATTCGTAAGCAACGTAGCTCCGCTCCGCATCGTGCGCTGACCCGCTCTTGAGCGATGCGCGGCCCCACGTCGCCCAAAACTCTGGGAAACGTGGGGCCTGCGCTGGTACCCCCAAGGGGACTTGAACCCCTGTCGCGTGGATGAGAACCACGAATCCTAGGCCACTAGACGATGGGGGCCTTCGCGAAATCGGAGGCTGTTGATAGCTCGCCGCCGAAGCTGCGTCAAGTTCGAGTCCCCCGGCGCGTCAGCCGGCGCCTAGTTCGATGGCCGCGAGATTGTTCCGTGCCGCATGCTTGACCACCCTGGTGCCCCGGCGTAACTTTCTGGCCGATTTCGTCCCCTACTGACCCCTCGGGAGCCACCGCCACCGATGACCGACTCGACCCCGGACAAGAAGCCTTCGAGCGAGGCTCCGGAACCGAAGGGAGCTTCTGCTCCGAAGAGTCCTGCTCCGAAGAGTTCTGCGCCGAAGAGCGACAAGGCCGCGCCCGCGGCGCCGGCTGGCAAGGCGGTGTCTCCGAAGGTGGGCGCCACCACGGCAAAGAAGCCGGTTGCGAAGAAGGCCGGCGTCAAGAAGTCTGCTGGCAAGGGCAAGCCCAAGGTCGATCCAGCACGCGTCCGTCGTCGTCAGTTCGTGTGGGCGGCCACCTTCGGCGCGCTCGGGATGATGCTCATCTGGACCCTGCGTTTCTTCTTTCCACGGGTCCTGTTCGAGCCAGAGACACGTTTTTCCATCGGTCCGCCGGCAGACTACGCCTTTGGTGTGGACACGAAGTGGCAGTCGGCCCGCCGTATCTGGGTCGTGCGTCAGCCTGGCAAGTTGTTCGTGATTTTTGCTCGCTGCACGCACCTGGGGTGCACGCCTGATTGGAAGCAAGCCGAGCACAAGTTCAAGTGCCCGTGCCACGGTTCGGGCTACGACAGCGAGGGAATCAATTTCGAGGGTCCCGCGCCGCAACCGATGCTGCGGACGGCCGTCGAGATCAACGCCGACGGCCAGATCATCGTCGACAAGGCCCGCCTTTTTCCGGTGGATCAGTTCAACAACCCGGCAGCATGGCTCGCAGTCTGAGCCGCGATCGCCCCGGACTCGTCATCATGCCAAGGTCGCCCAAGTCCCGCCGGGGCTGCCGAAGACTTTGGCCTCATGGATACACCGCTCACCGCTTTTAAGCCGGCGCCCGCCCGGACATGCTTGCTTCGGCGGGCAGTAGGAGACTCTCATGTCGGTACAGGAACCGCAGGATCCATCGAAGAAGAAGCCCGACAGCCTCAAGCAGTTGGTCGAGAAGGGGCGTGAGGTCCCGGACCTCCTGAAGAAGCCGAAGGATGGGCAGGTTTGGAAATCGATCTTCCGGCACAAGCTCGATGAATCGCCGCGCAATCGCAGTCTCGCGGTGCTGTCCAATGTCTTCCTCCATCTGCATCCGGCGCGCGTCAACCGCGACTCAGTCAAGTACGCGTTTACATGGGGAATGGGCGGGATCACCTTCTTTCTGTTCCTCGTGCTAACGGTCACGGGCATCTTCTTGATGTTCTATTACCACCCGAGCAAGGGGCAGGCGTTTCGCGACATCCTGTATTTGACGCACGATGTCCCGTTCGGGAACCTGCTCAGGAACATGCACCGCTGGGCCGCGCACGCGATGGTGCTCACGGTGTGGCTGCACATGTTCCGCGTGTTTCTGACGGGGTCCTACAAGAAGCCCCGCGAGTTTAACTGGGCGGTTGGTGTGATCCTGCTCGTGCTGACGCTCTTATTGTCGTTCACGGGATACCTGCTTCCCGACGATCAGCTGGGCTTTTGGGCGGTGACCGTGGGTACGAACATGGCTCGCGCGACACCGTTTCTGGGCAACGAAGGGCCTTTTGGCGCGCAACTCGGCTTCACAGCCTTCAACGACGTCCGTTTCGCGCTGCTTGGGGGGTCGATCGTCGATTCTAGCGCGCTGCTACGGGCCTACGTTTGGCATTGTATCGCAATCCCCGTGATTGCAACGGTGTTCATGATCGTCCACTTCTGGCGTGTTCGTAAGGACGGCGGGATCTCTGGTCCGGCGAAGCTCGTGCTGCCGCACGAGGTCAAGGGTTGGCTCCCGAAGGGAAAGAAATAGGGACTATGGACCTCTACCAACTCTGGGAGATTGTTTCCCTCCCCGACAACATTCCCATCATCCTGTTGATGGTGTCCTTGGCGTTCTACCTTTGGTACGGGCTTCGGCAGGCGAAGGCAAACGACAAACTCCTGGCCCAACTCGCGGCCGATCCGGCGATGGCCAAGGTCCATCACCGGAAGGTCCAGGAGTTCGAGGAGGGCTGGGACGAGCAGGTCCACGTTTGGCCCTACCTTTTGCGCATCGAGTTTCTCGTTGCGCTGATCGTTCTGGCAATCCTTCTCGTTTGGTCCATTACGCTCAACGCTCCACTCGAAGAGCCGGCCAACCCGAGCTTGACGATGAATCCGTCGAAAGCCCCCTGGTACTTCCTGGGGCTGCAGGAGATGCTCGTCTACTTTGATCCCTGGATCGCTGGGGTGATGATGCCAGGGTTGATTATTGGAGGGTTGATTGCCATCCCCTACTGTGACGTCAGTCCGCTCGGCAATGGCTACTACACGTGGAAGCAGCGCCGTTTTGCCATCGTGACCTTCTTCTTCGGCTTCCTTTTCCTCTGGGTCGTGATGATCGTCATCGGCGTGTTCATTCGCGGACCCGGCTGGATGTGGTTTTGGCCTGGCGAGTTTTGGGATCATCACCGTGTCGACAACGAGACGTTCAACCATCTTCCGGAGCTCGTGGGCCTCTACGCGAAGGAGAGTCCGTGGGCGACCGCCGTCTTCGGCTTTGTCGTGCTGGGCGCGTTCGTCGGCGCGACCGCCACGGCCATTCACAAGCTGTACGTGAAGTACAAGCCTGAGGCGTACTCGAAGATGAACTTCCTGCAGTATGCAACGATGCAGTTTCTGATGATCGCGATGATCGCGCTACCCGTGAAAATGGTCCTTTGGCACATGTTCAAGATCAAATACGTGCTGCAGACCCCGTGGTTCAACGTCTAGGGGCATAGGAACGATGGCAACCGATACTGGCAGCGCAGCGTCGCAATCCGCTCCCAAAGAGGATCCGCTTCTCAGCTCCTCGCTCGGAGGGCAGTTGGTTTTTTGGTCGTTTCTTGTCTTCGTGCTCTGTGCGTGGGCTTGGTACGACGAGGTCGTCACAAAGCGGCCTTGGAAGGTCTATCAGGAGGCGTTTCTTCAGGCCTATGACGAGATCCTCGTCAACAAGCATGTCCGACAACAGGCGCGAGAGCAGAAGGCTTTCGCCAGCAAGGAGTATCGCGCGCTGCAGGCGACAATCTCTGCGGAGACAAAGAAGAACAAGGACAAGCTCGCGAAGCTCGATGCCCGAACCCGGAACATCGGGCGGCAGCTGGCTCTCGTCAATCGCGAGGCCAAGAACACCAAGGGCGCGATCGGCGCGATCGCAAACCGGATCGACTATGCCAAGGGGGACGAGCGAACTCGCCTATCTCAGGAACTCAAGCGCCTGCAGAATGACGTCAAGCTGTCCGTCGAGCTACCGACTGTGGATGGCAAGGTCGAGGTCCTGTCGGGTTCCTATCTCGAGCTGATCCAGAAGACCGAAGACCTCAAAGCCGAGCGGATGAGGATCAGCGAGGAGCGTGGTCGCGTCGACGCGGTTCGTGCTGCTGCGCAAAAGAAGCAGGCCGCTTGGCTCGATATGAACATGAGCGGCATGACGACGGAAAAGCTCGTCGGTCTTCGGCTGGGTCTGCGTGACTTTGTCAGCGAGATCAAGCAGATTCATGTCGATGATGTGCAGTTGGTCGAGCGCTGCCACACGTGCCACCTCGGCATCGCGGAGCCTGTGGACATCACCCGCAAAGAACTGGCGGAGGTCGGTGTATCCGATCCGGACATGCAGACCATGTTCGTGTCGCATCCGCGTCCCGACCCTCTGAAGGGTGGCCCGAATCTGTTGGCGATTCATCCACCTTCCCGCTTTGGGTGCAGCCCGTGTCACAACGGGAATGGGCGCGGCACGATCAGTGTCAAGCTCGCTCACGGGCTCAACAAGCATTGGCTACACAAGCTATTCGAGCGGGAGAACTTCGAAGCGGGCTGCCAGCAGTGCCATGATGACTCGATCGTGCTCGACGGAGCGCCGGTGCTGAATCGGGGGCGGCACCTGTTCCTGTGGCGAGCGTGCTGGGGATGCCACAAACGGGCGGGTTTCGACCGGGAAGCAGACGGGCTGAAGGTTCTCGATGCCGCCATGGTGGAAGCCCGCAAGGCCGAGAAGGCGCGCATCAAGGAAGAGCGGCTACTCACGCGCGAGGTTGACTCCGTCGAAGACGACGACCGCCTCGCACAGATTTTCGACCGTTTGGATGCGCTCACGCTCGAAAAGAGTCAGCTGCTCACGACCACGAACGAACTCCGAACTCGTCAGCGCAACCTCAACTTTGAGCGGAAACGCCCGGGCCCGAACCTCAAGGAGATCAAAGCCAAGATCAAACGGGACTGGATTCTGCCTTGGCTCAAGGGCCCCAGGAGCTTCCGTCCGGGCACGAAGATGCCTGCGTTTCGGCTCAATGACAAGCAGGCGCGGGCGATCGCCGCGTTCGTGTGGAACAGCGCGCTCGACATCGCCGTCCCGAAGCAGGCGCCGGGCGACGCTGCGCGTGGAAAGGAACTTTTCAAGGTCGTCGGCTGTCTCGGCTGCCATTCGATGAAGGACGACTTCGGCGCTGCGGGCGGCACGTTCGCGGCGGACCTTTCGCGCGTCGGTGAGAAAGACCATTACGACTACCTGGTTCGTTGGATCTATGACCCGCGCGCACGTTTGGCGCCATACAGTAAGTCGGCGAAAGCACTGCGTGGTGACGGTGATCTAACCAAGGCGGACTACGAGGCCAAGGGCC
>CAYSWE010000159.1:0-9296 GCA_964434515.1 uncultured Phycisphaerales bacterium
CATCCTTCTCGACCACGTCCTTGTGCTGCCGCGTCAAGTTCTCGAGCGGCTCGGTCAGGCGAACGGCCGGGTAGCCACGCTGCATGAACGACCGATGGTCACCGCCGCGCCCGAAGCGGTCGCCGCGAAAAATCAACTTGCCGCGGAAGTCTCCGACGTAGCGCCGCGCGCAGTCGGTCACGACACGGGCAAGATTGCGACCGGACGAGTCACCGACGCCAAGCTGATAGGAGAACACGCGCACGAACGAACGCTCGCGCGCACCGCTCGCGGCCTCGGTGTTGCCGACGATATCGAGCGTCATCATGCCATCGACCAGTGCCTCCTTGTCGGCGAGTGCCCGCGCGTCCGCGCCCGATCCCAGGAGCCCCAGCTCTTCGCCGTCGTAGCACACGAGCCGCACGGTCGCGCGGAGCGGAACGCTTGCAAGAATCTCCGCCAACTCGAGCACGGCCGCCGTCCCCGAGCCGTCGTCGTTGGCGCCGGGTGCATCGCTCTTGGCGTCCCGACCGGAAGTGTTGCGCGAATCGTAGTGGCCACTGACGACATAGATGCGCTCGGGATCCTCGGTACCGCGAATCGTCGCCACGAGGTTCACGACGTCAATCTGACGGCCGCGCCGCATGCCAACCCGGTGGCTCTCGCGGGTGATCACCATCCGCCCCGCCGATCGCGACGCCGCAGCGCGCAGCCGCTGCTCCAACCAATCTCGCGCCGCCCCGATCCCGCGCCGCGCATCGTCGGTCTTCGACAACGTATGGCGCGTGCCGAACGCCACGAGGCCGCGCACACTCGCCTCGAGCCGCGCGGCATCGACCTTGTGCGTGAGCTCGGCGATCAACGCGACGCGTGCCGGCGGTTTGGAGTCTTGGCACGGCACAAACGCGAGCAACGCAACGAAAGCAGAGTGCATCATGCCGCCATTGAAGCAGCTGCACCGCCGCCTGTCGCGATGCGACCGCGCGGCACGCGCGAACCCGGAAGTTTTCCTCCGCCCGCGGGCCCTACCTGTGCATCAGAAGCCGAGCACCACGCGTTTGGCATTCGAGGCGCGGAACAGCGGCCGCGGTAGATTCCAGTCGAGGACAATCGCCTGCAGATCGAACGTTTTACCGGCCAGCGAAAGGTCCAGCGGAATCGGCAGCCGTGTTGCGTAGCCCCCGGAACCATTCGTAATGAGATTGCTCACGAGGTCGGGGCGTACGAGGATCGCGCAGCTGCCGATCTGGATGGGCGGTATCGGTGCCAACCCCATGATGAGCCACATCGGCGCAACTCGGTCGCCGGCTCCCTCTACCTGGAGCTGCGCGCTCGCGCCGATACGCGGAACAGCATCGACGGTCAAGTTCACGGCGCGCGGTCCCTTGACCTTGCTCCAGCCAAAGGCGAAGCGCCACTGCATGATCTGAACCCAGGAACCCGACTTGAAGCCCACCAAGGGATTCGGAAACCACCGTCCTGCGGAGTTCTTGGTCCACACGACGAACGGCCACGTGTCGGATGTGCAGTTGCGCGGAAACTTCGGATCTGGGATACACCAAGGCCGCTTCGACCAGGCCTGCCAATACACATACCGCGCGTCCCACCAGCACATCTTGCGAGGGAACTCGATCACCAGGAACATGCCGTTTGGGGCCGACGCCGGCGCGTGAATCTCTCCCGAGATATAGCCCTTCCCACCCGTATAGCGGATCGTGTTGGTCGCCACGACCGTCGAACCGGGACGGATCGTACGCGGCGGAAGAAACTTCCCGAGCGCATTCCGGAGCGAGATCTTGAGTTGCCCGGCGCACGCCCTCTCGGTGTAGAAACGAAACGCGAGCGTCTGGCCAGCGGCGCCGCCAACGTAGAACGCCCGCTCGCCCGGAGAGGGCTGGTAGACGTCGCAACCCTTGCCCCAACTGCAGTCCGTCGTCGAAAAGGTCTTTGGCCGGAGCGGCCCGATCAGGCTCTCCGTGTTGAGCGCCCACTTCGGACGCGTCCATCCGGTCGTCCTACACGCGGCGTTGCTCTTGCCCGGAATGTCTTCCACGCGCGCTCGCGTGGCCGTCGGAACAACGATGGAAGCCTGGGCATAGCGCACCGAAGTCCCTTTGGGACGCGACTGGATGACGACCGCGACCTGCACCTTCCCCGTGGAGGTTGCGCGAAAACGCACTCGCTCCCACGTTCGACGCCCCTTCGAAGCACCCGGAGCCTTCGAGATGCTCCGAGCAAGGACTCGATTTCCCGCGTCATAGACAAAGAGATCTAGGTCGGCCCAATCTGGGCGCACGGAAAAGTCGGTCCGGTTCCACGCGATCGCGACCGCATAGGACCTTCCCGCGACGACGTTCAGCGTCTGCCGAGGCGGTGTCGTATTGGGCGCAACGACATACTCCTTGACGGTCAAAGCAAGACTCGACGCATACGCGGTGAGATGGTCGGTCCGGAGATATCCAGAACCAAAGACATCCTCCGGCAAGGGCGGGTTGGGTCCACGAAAGAGCGCGGCGTTCTGCAAACGAATGTCTTGAGCGGTAGCAAGCAGAGCCGCGCGCGCCATCAAGGCAGTCCGCGGCGTGGCCGTGCTCGTATCGTGACCGGCGAGGTAGAGGAACCCTGCACCGGCAACGTGCGGTGCGGCGAACGAGGTCCCAAGAAGAGTCTTGGACGAGGACTCGTCGATAAAGTGCGGCAAGAGCGTCTGGGAGCCGGTCGCCACGAGATCAGGAAACTGACGCTCGTAGCCGGGAGGAACGGCGCCCTTGGTCCCGGACCGGTCCATCGGTCCACGAGACGAGAATCCGGTCATCGTCTTCGCGCATGGTGTCGTCGCCCCAACGGCGAGGCCGTTGGCGACGTACTGCGACCACTGGACCGGGAAACGGCTCGTCTGTTGACTGTTGCCGGCCGACACAACGATGAGCACGTTGGCAAGCTCCGCGCATCTGTCGAGACTCGTCTGCACCAGAGTGGTCGGATTGGGCAACCCACCATACGAGTTGACGGCGACGGCGATGTTGTAGCGCACTCGATTGGCAACGATCCATTGCCAAGCGTCGGCCAAGGAGGCCAACGACGCCGCACCCGTCGCATTGTTGTTCGAGACATTGATGCCGACGATCTGAGCTCCGGGTGCCTGCCCGTCGTCGGCGCCGCCGTACTGCCCCTTGGCGCCGGCTGCAACCGCCGCGACCGGAACACCGTGATCGAACGGCAATCGGTTCTGCTTCGTGAAGTTGATCGCGAAGCGAGCCGTGTAGTCGGCCAGAACTCGATCCTTTCCTGCCGGTGTGCCACCAACGTGCAATACGCCGTGGTGCCGGACCCCCGCGGGACGAGTCCGCAGCTTGACCTTGATCTCCGTGTCGACGACGGCGATCGACATCGGCCGCCCGGCCGGCCGGCCGCCCAGCCCGGTGTACCCCGCTGCATGCGCCGCGTCTGCATTGTGCGCCGAACCGCTCGTCGCTTCCTCGAGCAGCGGCGCCCAGGCACGGGTCGGGATCGAGTCCGGAAGAATCCTCCGATCAGGTTCGATACCCAGGACTCCATCAAGCTTGCGTAGCTCCGCGAGGCGACTCGGTGGAAGCTCCACAAGCGACGCATTGACGAGCCACCAAGAGCGGACGAGTCGACCACCCATCCGCCCCAAGGCCGCCGCGAACGCGCGACGGCTCGTCCGCAGGGTCCGCTCGTAACCCGCGACGATCCGATCCACCGCGCCGATCGAAGCGGGACCGGTCGCCGCGTGCAACACCCGCCGCAGCTTCTCGAGCCGAAGCGAACGCGGATCGAAGCGCACGATCCAGCGCTCCGTACCGGGCTGCAGCCCAGGGATGCGGTCCGCCGCATCCCCCGTCGCTAGAGGCGGCTGCGCGGCCCCCTTGGGATGGGGTGCGGCCTGTCCGAGTACAGCCCGCTGGGATAGGAGTAGGCACAAGGCGACGCTCGTTACTCCCAAGGCGGAAGACGCTGACTGCAGCCAAGGGACCGTGACAGTGCAACCTGGCTGGGCGTTGGAACTAGTGAGAGCCGGTGTCGGCTTCTTGGTCTTGCTCATGATATCTGTACCAAACTGGACGCGGAGACACAGTCCCAATCCACGATCGCCGCAACTCTTGAGCACTTTGTGCCCGAAATGTTGGCAAAATGTCAGTCCCGGCCAGCTTGAGGAGATGCCGCACCTTGGATCACGAAGTCGACACCCGCAGAGAAGGGCTAGCGACTCACGACCTGCTAGCGAACATGGATCGCGACTGGAGCGAGAACTGGTCCGAGCTGGTCCGGCGCTGGAACAGCAAACTCCGCGTCCTCCTGCACTTCCGGACCGCGGAACTCGACGGCAGCGTCGATGCGGAAGACATCCGCCAAGAGACCTGGGCCGAGGCGATTCGCTGCTTCCAAAGATTCGACTACCGTGGGCCAGGTTCGTTCTACGCTTGGCTTGCTGCCATCGCACGGAACCAAGTCCGACACGCACACCGTCGTGCGCCGCGGCGCATCGAAGCGACTCACGAGGGAACCGACGAAACGAACAGCGGACCGCCGAGTCTCTTGGCCGCGATCGAAGCGAGCCAGACGAGTGTGGCATCCCGCGTCGCCAACCGCGACCTCGAGCAAGTCGTGCTCCGCGTCGTCGCAGAACTCCCGGATCCGCTGCGAGAAGTCATCCTGCTCCGAGTCTACGAAGGCCGCAGCGGCCGCGAAGTCGCCGGCCTGCTCCGCATCCACGAGAGTTCGGTCTCGCAGCGGCTCAAGCAGGGACTCGAGCGCTGTGCCAAGCTTCTGAGGCAGATGCGATGACATCCAACGGCCTCAGGGCTCGGACGCAGGCTGAGGTCCTGGATCTACTCGAGTTCCGCGTACCACAAGAGCCGGCGTTCGAACACCCGGCGATCGGCGACGAGATCGACGGCTTCATCCTGCAACGTGAGCTCGGACGTGGTGGGAGTGCGATCGTGTTCGAAGCGACCCAAGCGCTCATGCAGCGGCGCGTGGCCCTCAAGATCCTGCCGTGCCCACCCGGTCTGGATACCGTCTCCCGGCGAGCCAGGTTCTCCCGCGAGATCGAAGCGCTGGCGGCGGTCTCCCACCCTTCCGTGGTCGAAATCTATGCGGCAGGGCACCGCGCCAGCTTCCACTACATCGCGATGCAGCTCATCCACGGCGCGACCCTGGCGCAGCTCATTGCGGGAACAGCGGGGGAGTCCTTCCCGCGGCCCGGGCGAGCCGGCTGGACCGAACTCGTGCAACGCATTCTGCGTCAGATCGCCGACGGACTGGCTGCGGCGCATGCCGCGGGCATCCTGCATCGTGACGTCAAGCCGGCGAACATTCTGGTGACCGAAGCGGGCGAAGCGTGCCTCGTCGACTTCGGTCTCGCCAGGCAAGAACATGGGGACGTGACCTGGACCGAAGGGTTCGTCGGCACACGCCGATTCGCTTCCCCCGAACAGCTGGCCGGCGAGACGCTCTGCCCAGCCTCCGATGTGTTTTCACTCGGCTCCACGGCGTTCGCAGCGTTTTGCGGAACGCCGCCGTTCGTGGGCACGACCAAGCGTGACACGGCTCACAAGATTCGCTACGACGAGGTGCGCTGGCCTAGCCGCGTCTCGAATGACCTGCGCGCCGTCATCGATCGCTGCCTAGAAAAGCAGCCGCGCGCCCGGTATGCGACTGCGGCAGAGGTCCGCGACGAGTTCGACCGCATGGCCAGGCTCGAACCCGTGCGCGCCAAGCCCATCGGACGACTCGGTCGCGCGCTGCGCTACGCTCGCCGGCGCCCGGCCCGCGTGGCGGTCGCGGCGACGCTGACGATCACGCTCCTGCTGACCGTGCTCGCCACCACGCTCGCGACGCGGCGCGGCAACAAGCTGCGTCGCCTGGAACTGCGCACGCAGGTCGATGCGGCGCTCGCCAACGTGCGAAACGGGCGCCTGCAGGATGCACGCAGCAAGTTGGCTACGTTCGTACAACGCAACAAGGGGACCGACGGCTCGAGACCGGACGAGGTCGTGGCCGCAGCAGCCGGCCTGCTCGGCGACTTGTGCCTGGACGAAGGAGATGCCGCGGCCGGTCGCAGCGCCTATGCCCTCGCACTGCGCACGCCCCACGCAACCCGTGCCGACTTCGCAGGGGCCGAAGCCGCGCTCGCGCTGCACGATTCACGCCTACCACGCATCGCCACGGACTGGCCACCGGCCAGCTCGGCGCGCGACTTCGACCTCGAAGCACGGCTCTTGGCGATGCGGCACGAAATCGAGCGAGCCATCGCGATGCACGATCGCGCCGTAGCGCTCCAGCCTGGCAATTTTCTCTGGCGCCGCCATCGTTCCCTGACATTGATCGGTGCCCTCCAACGGACGCGAGCCATGGACGATCTACGAGCTCTGCGGATTCAGCGCCCGGACGACACGACGATCCTCGAACAGCTCGCCTACCTCCTCGAGTCTCGCGATCCCAAACAGGCCGAGCGACTCGTGCGGATGGCGCTGCAGTTCGCGCCGGGTCACATTCGACTCACCGTCCGCTTGGCGCGGGCGATCGGCGCCCAGGGGAACCATGCGCGCGAGGTGGAGATTCTCCACGGTCTCTTCGACAAGCACCCCCGAGACCCTTACGTGCAGGCCCTCTACGCCCGCGGCCTCTGTGGCGTCCAGCGTTCGGGCGATGCACGCCCCATCGTCTCCGCTGGTCTGCGAGCGTATCCCAAAGACGTGAACCTCCACTGGGCGGCGGCAGAAGTCGCCAGGCGGCAACGCAACGCGGCTGAACTCGAGCGGCATGTGCCATTCCTCCTCGCCAGCCCGAGCCGGCAGCAGCGCGCGGTCGGTTTGTGGTACCGAGCACAAGCGCACGGACTCCGCAGCAAGCCGTTGGAACGTCTGGCCGATCTGCGCCGAGCCGCCAAGCTCGATCCCGAATCCGCCTACTACGGTGGCGCGCTCGCCAGCGCCCTGCTCGAGTTCCATAGGACGGCCGAAGCGAGGAGCGAACTGGCGCGCGCACTCCGCATCAACGGTCGGTCGGCTCGTCTCCATCGACTGAACGGGCGCGCGGCCATGGTCGCGGGCGACACTACCGAGGCGATCCAAGAGCTACTGATCGCCCACAGCCTGAACAAGAACTCGGCCATCACCTGCAGCCTACTTTCCCGGGCATGGGGCGACCTCGCCCAACCCAAGCGGGCGCTCGTCTGGGCCAGAAAAGCCACCGCCCTCGCGCCGAAATCGATCAACGCGGGGATCGCGCTGGCCGACGCTCTGCTCCTCAACGGCGCTTTGAAGCAAGCGGTGCTCGCCTATCAGACGACGCTCGCGCGTCACCCTGCCCCTGGCCTACGGGCGGACTACGCCGAGGCCCTCCATAAGCTTGGACGCGAACGCGACGCCATCCGCGAGTACCAACGGGCTCGCAGCGACGACGATCGGCTCGCGACGACCTACTGTGGCGAGGCGCTGATTCGCCTCGAAAGTAAGGATCCAGCGATCCGCGATCCGGCCGCCGCGGTCGAACTCATGCGCCGCGCGCTTGCGCTCGATCCGAAGTCCAACGAATACCGCGCCTACCTGAAACAGGCGACGCTCGCCGCGCGGACTGGGCGCAAGTAACGGAGCCGCGTCCGGCACTGCACTGTGCCGCTACACTGGCAAACTGTTCGCTCGTCGAAGCCGTGTTTCCGAACACGAGCCCACCGTCAGCCGACTCGTCCAGAACCATCTGGATCGACTACAGCCAAACGATGACCTCCTTGCCTGCGACCACCGCGATCCTCCGCTCGGCCGGTCCATCCGCCCCGGTCCCGCCGCCTTTGGTGTGAATCGTGAACAGTCCCTCTGGAAGCCGCCAGTCTGCGCACAGGTCCACAGCGTCCTTCGTCTTCGGCCTGAGCGTCTTCCAGTTCCCAAGATAGAGGGGAGCAGCGGCGTCTTCGACGGCAGCCCGACGAATGGAGTTCTTCGGAGACACGCGTACCGAGAGCTTCCCGGTCGCCTTCAGCTCGATTGCCACGGTCTCTCCGTCCTCCACGGTCGAAAACACCCGACTCTCCCCGGCTGCGTCACCCCCGACGACTCTCGCCGAAAAACGGTAACTGTGCCCCGGCACCAAGACCGCGCCCCATTCGATACGCCCGTGGCCATGCACACGCTTGAGACTGACGACGTCCCTCCGGCCGTTCTCGACACCGGCAAGCACAACCTCGACGGGCCGGTTGCCAACATCGACACCACGAACCTGACATGCGATCTCACCGCGCTTCACAAGCCGATCCGGAATCTGGAACTCGATCGGCGGCATCGATCGACGGATCTCGACCGTTCGAATCAACCCCCGATTCCAGCCAATGACTTCATCCCCACGCCGCAAGCACCAAAACGTGTAGCTTCGCCCCAGGCGCGTTGCGCGGAAAGCTCCGATACGTCCGTGACGCCACGGTCGGGAAAGACGGCCTGGAGCTTCACATCCCAGTGCCCAATGTCGAACGGCACCCTTCCACGCGAGTCGCACGTTGCCCGCGACCATTTCCGATCCCCGGGCGCAATGTTCCGATCGCGCGACCGCCAGAGATACACGGTGGCACTCGGGGCGGGGTCGCCCGACTCCAGCCAGACCACGCAAACCGACAAAGCCATGCGCGGTGTGCCACCCTCTCTCTCAATCCGCGGCCGTCGCACGCGCGCCGGAGGCTTTACGTGCGGTGGAGCGACAGGGTCAGGACGACGCACACTGCCCCGGGCGTCGTCGATCCCCCTTTCCGACAAAGGTTGCAGGCTCGGGTCGTGATCCGACCCAGCCGAGCCCGAAAAGACGACCCACAACGCCCCCGCCACAATCAGTCCCACAACGGCGACCAGAACGAGTCTCCGCTCCTTCATGGATTCATCCTCGCAATTCCGAGCGCAAACCGACCTGGATTCCACGCACCGCCATCATGAAGATCAAGAGTGGTCCACAAGCCCAGGCTACAGTTGCCGACGAGCCTCCTACCGCCGGTAGCCGTGCCTCTTCCCCTATTCTGCGAATTGCTCATCAAGGCGCACCTCAACCAGATTCTCGACGGAGCTGCGAACGACTGCCGTTTTGCCGCGACCGGGCGTGGATAACCCGAAGCAAAGCCATTTAAGAACCATCTTTCCTGCTGGCATCACGACCGTTTCGGCCGCTGTTCTGGAATTCGGCACGCCATAAGAGTATCCCTCACCTCTCAACGACCAACGCAAGAGCGGTACCCCGCACTCCCGCCACGGGTTCACAAAGACCACGCGGACCGAGGTAAACTTTCGTTGCGGATGAAGTCGAACGACACAGCG